>DASSDE010000030.1:0-8273 GCA_035697365.1 Kribbella sp.
GAACCAACTTCGCGCCGACGTCCTCGGCGTACCGGTAGAGCTTCCCGCCGTACCGGATCCGGCGTACGGCATGGCTGTGCTTGCGGCATCCGGCGGCACCGACCTCACCGGCACTGCGCGCGAGTTGGTTCGTGTGGACCGAGTCCTGGGGCCGCGCGGCGACCGGTTGGACACGCTGTACGGCGAATTCGTCGCCGAACTCGACCGTCGGGGGTACCGAGGATGAGAACCACGATCGTGCTGGCCCGGCACGGCCGGACCGCATGGCATCACGGCAACCGGTACACGGGGTCCACGGACCTCCCGATCGACGACGTCGGCGTACAGCAAGCCCAACAGGTCAAGGACTGGGCGCTCGGCTACGCCCCTGACGCGCTGTGGTGCTCGCCGATGCTGCGGGCTCGCCAGACCATCGCTCCGATCGCGGAGGCCCTGCAGCTCGAGCCGACGCTGGACGCCCGGCTGCGTGAGGTCGACTTCGGGACGGCCGAGGGGAAGATGCTCCGCGAGCTGCCGCCCGCGGTGGCCAAGGCGTTCGAGCTGGATCCGGTTCGCGACCACTTCCCGGGCGGTGAGAACCCGGTCGACGCGGCTGATCGGGTGCGCGAGGTCTTCGACGAGATCGGGCGCCGGCACCCCGGACAGAAGGTCTTTGCCGTCGCGCACAACACGCTCATCCGGCTGCTCGTGTGCAGGGTGCTGGGGCTCCGGCTGAACGACTACCGCAGACTGCTACCTGCGCTCGGTCCCGCGGCGCTGGTGCGATTCCGGTGGCAGGACGGCACAGTGGGTCTCGAGGCGTTCAACGTTCCACCACTGCGTTTGGAGACCCTGGGATGACATCGGATGTCGACGGCGACACCACCGAGCTGAGCCGGCCCGCGCGCCGGCAGGCCGAGATCGCGGCGTACGTCGTGAAACACGGCTCGGTCTCGGCGAACGACCTGGTCGAGGCGTTCGGCGTGAGCGTGATGACGGTGCACCGCGATCTGGACGAGCTCGAACGGCAGGGCGTGGTCCGCAAGTACCGCGGCGGCGTCAGCGCACAGCCGACGAGCGTCTTCGAGAGCAACGTTGCGTACCGGCTGAACACCGCACACGCGGAGAAGAGTGCGATCGCCCGGCACGCCCGGACGCTGATCGAGCCCGGGATGTCGGTGATGCTCGACGACTCGACCAGTGCGCTGGCGCTGATCGACCTGATCGAGGACATCACGCCGTTGACCGTGGCAACGAACTTCCTGCCCGCGATCACCCGGCTGTCGCAGCTGCGCGACATCACGCTGCTGGCGCTCGGCGGGATCTACTCCGCGACCCACGACTCGTTCGGCGGGATGCCGTGCGCGGAGGCCGTCGAGGCGCTGCACACCGACCTGCTGTTCTGCTCGGTCTCGGCGGTGTCGCCGACGCACGCGTTCCACCAGGAGGAGGAGATCGTCCTGGTGAAGCGCGCGATGCTGCGCTCGGCGCGGACCAAGGTGCTGCTCGTCGACCACGGCAAGCTGCAGCGCACCGCCCTGCACCGGCTCGCGCCGCTGACCGACTTCGACATCGTGATCGTCGACGAGAAGGCACCGAAGGACCTCATCGACGCGGTGCGCGAGCACGGCGCGACCGTCGAGGTCGCCGAACTATAAGCGCTTCCCCCCACGGGAGCGTCAAGGAGGGCGTATGGACGTCGGCGTCGACGTAGGCACCACAGTGACAAAGGCCGTCGCGTTCGACCCCGCCGGCCGCCCGCTCGCGGTGGCCTCCCGGCCGACCAGGCTCCTGCGCAACGGTCCTGGACGATTCGAGCACGAGACGGAAGAGGTCGTTGCCTCGGTCAACGAGGTGGTGCGGGAGCTGGCGGCGACGGTGGGCACGCGCCCGGACGTGCTCGCGATCACCGCACAGGGCGACGGCCTCTGGCTGGTCGACGACGCCGGTACGCCGGTCCGCCCGGCGATCTCCTGGCTGGACGCGCGGAGCAGCCCGATCCTCGAGCAATGGACCGCGAACGGCGTCGCGGAACACGTGTTCCGGCGATCCGGAAACCGGATGTTCCCGGGCGCGTCCGGGCCACTGCTCGCCGCGGTGCTTGCCGAGGAACCCGCGGTGATCGCGGCGGCAGGCACGGCGGCGTACTGCAAGGACGTGGTGATGCAGGCCTTGACCGGGGTCCGGGCGACCGATGTCTCCGACGCCTCCGCGCCGTTCCTCGATCCGAGAACCGGGGAGTACGACGACGAAGCGCTGGCGGTCACGGGGCTGTCTGAGGTGCGACAGTTGCTGGCGCCTGTCGCCGTCGATGGTCCGGTCGGGGAGCTGCGCGACGACTCGACCGGAATGGCCCGCGGAACGCGAGTTTCCGCCGGTCCGTACGACCTGCCCGCTGCGGCGGCCGGCGCCGGCGTGATCGAACCAGGTGACGCCTTGCTGACCGTCGGTACGACGCTGGCCTGCCAGGTCGTCACCCGCGAACTCCCGGTCGACGGCGAGCCGGCCGGCCTGTTCCTCGGCACCTGGACGCCCGGCGTCTGGCTCCGCGCGATGCCGGCCATGGTCGGTACGGCGGCCCTCGATCGTGTCCTCGCACTCGTTGGCGTCACCACCGAGCGGCTCCCGTCCTTGCTCGCCGACAGCGCGCCCGGTGCGGCCGGCGTGACCGTCCTGCCGTACCTGTCGGAGGCGGGCGAGCGTGCGCCGTTCGTCGACACCCGCGCCCGCGGCACGATCGACGGCGTCTCGTTGTCGACGACGACCGCCGACCTGGTCCGCGCGACCTGCGAGGGCATCGCGTACGCGGCCCGGCACTGCCTCGAAGCAGCGGGCTGGACCGGGCGCGTCACGGTCTGCGGCGGTGGCGCCCGGAGCAGCGAATGGACCCAGATCCTCGCCGACGTACTGAACGCGCCGCTGCACACCGCCGAGGCCGAGCAGGTCGCGGCCCGCGGCGCGGTGATCTGTGCCCGGCGCGCCGCCGACCCCGACAGCGCCGGACCGGAGTGGATCGCCGAGACCCGCCAGGTCGACCCGGACCCGACCCGCGCCACGTTCTACGCCGACGGCTACGCCCACTACCTACGCCGAATCGAGGCGGCCCGCCCACGCTGGGCCGACCCAGCACCCACGTACACAGGAGATCGATGAGAACCGTCAAGACGCTGCTCGCCGGCGACCACTTCGTGCGGAACGAGTTGCTCGCCGCCGCGTTGGAGGCGATTCCCGACGTCGCGTTCGAGTTTCGTGAGGTGACGTTGCCCTGGCCGTTGACGCCGTACGGGCGGGTCGCCGAGGTGGACGAGGCGAGCGACACGGAGGACCAGCTGATCGAGGCGCTGGCCGGGGTCGAGCTCGCGGTCACCCAGATGGGCCCGTTCACCGAACGGGTACTGGACGCCGCGCCCGACCTGCGCTACCTGGTCGTGTGCCGCGGCGGGCCGGTGAATGTGAACGTGGCCGCCGCGGCCGAGCGGGGGATCGCCGTAGCCTCGACTCCCGGACGCAACGCGGTCGCGGCCGCGGAGCACGCGATCGCTCTGATGATGGGTGCCCTGCGCAACCTTCCGCGCCTGCAACGGACGCTGGAGCAGGGCGAGTGGCGCTCCGACCTCTATGCGTACGAGGAGTGCGGAGTCGAGCTCGACGGGTCGACGGTCGGCCTGGTCGGTTACGGCGCGATCGGCCGTCGGGTCGCCCGCGTCCTGCTCGCGTTCGGCGCGCACGTCCTGGTTGCCGATCCCTACGTCGAAGACGCGCCGGACGGAATCGAACTGGTGGCGCTCGACGAGTTGCTCCGCCGCTCGGACGTGGTGAGCCTGCACGCCCGGCTGACCGAGCAGACCCGCAGCATGATCGGCGCCGCGCAGCTCGCGTCGATGCCGCGCGGCGCCGTACTGGTGAACACCGCGCGCGGCGGGCTGCTCGACTACGACGCGACCGTGGACGCGCTGGAGTCGGGGCAGTTGGGCGCCGCAGCGTTCGATGTGTTCCCCTCCGAACCGCTGCCGGCCGGATCCCGCCTGCTGACCGCGCCCAACATCGTGATGACGCCGCACCTGGCCGGCGCGACCCGGCAGACCGCGCATCGGGCCGGCTCGATCGCCGCCGAGGCCGTCGCGGCGTTCCTGTCCGGAAAGGACCCGGTGGGACTGGTGTCCGCGTAAGCGGGGCACAGGACCTGAGCCATGAAACTTGCAACCTCCTCCACCTGGACCGAACTGCTCCTGCTGCTGATGGCGTTCGTGCTGTCGATGGTGATCGGCATCGAGCGCCAGGTGCACCAGAAGAGCGCAGGCATGCGCACCCATACGCTGGTCGGCAGCGGAGCGGCGCTGTTCACGTTGGTGTCCGGGTTCGGGTTCGACTCGGTCCTCGGGACCGACGTGAACCTCGATCCGTCCAGGATCGCCGCCCAGGTCGTTTCCGGAGTCGGCTTTCTCGGCGCCGGCGTGATCTTCATGCGCCGGGACGTGGTCCGCGGACTGACCACGGCGGCCACCATCTGGATGACCGCCGCGATCGGGATGGCCTGCGGCGCCGGGATGCCGGTGCTCGCGGTCGCAGCCACCGTGCTGCACCTGGTGGCGGTCGGCCCGTTCGCCCGGCTCGGGCGGTTCCTCCCGTCGCCGGACCGCCGTCGGATCGTCACGGTCCGGTACGACGACGGCTCCGGCGTCCTGCGCTCGATCCTGGCGACCGCGACGGCGATGGGGTTCGAGGCGTCCGTACTCGGCACCGAGGTGCATCGCGACGGCGATCGCCCGCAGGTGCGGGCGTCGATGCGGTTCACCGGCCGGCCTCCGTTGCAGGACCTGGTGATCGCGCTGGACGACCTCGACGGGGTGACCGGAGTGCGCTTGCGCAACGACGACGATGATTGAAACCATCAGCTAAGCTGATGATATGCCCGCCTCGGACGCTGCCGCTCATGAGATCCGTACCAGCCTGTTCCGCCTGGTCCGCCGGTTGCGGCAGGAACGTCCCGAGGGTGAGTTGAGCTATTCCCAGCTCAACGCGCTCGGCTGGCTGGAGCGCGAAGGTCCGATGACCAACGCCGAGCTGGCCGCCGCCGAGCGCGTCACCCCGCAGACGATGATGCGTGCGACCACTGAGCTGGTCGGCGCTGGTTTGATCAGCCGCGCTGATAACCCGAACGACCGGCGGCAGGTTCTGCTGAAGATCACCACGAGCGGCACCACCCTCGTACGCGACGATCGTCGCCGTCGGGACACCTTTCTGGCCAAGGCGATGGACGCGACCCTGACGCCGACCGAGCAGGACCTTCTGCATCTCGCCGCCCGCCTGATGAACAAGCTCTCCGAGGTGCCGCCGGCATGACGAAGGTTGCTGAGGGAGAGGTGGGGGAGCAGGCGGGCTTGCCGGCGCGGTACGCCGCTTCGGTGGGGCTCGGTACGTTGCTGCAGCCGCTGAACTCCTCGATGATCGCGGTCGCCCTGGTGGCGATCGGCGCGGACTTCCACGCAGGGACCGAGACGCAGTGGCTCGTCTCCGGGCTGTACCTCGCAACCGCCGTCTCGGCGCCGACGGCCGGCCGCCTGGCGGATCTGCTGGGCGCGCGGCGCGTCTTCCTCGCCGGCCTCGTCCTGGTGGCGGTCGTGTCCGTGCTGGCCCCGCTGTCACCGAGCCTGGGTTGGCTGATCGCCGCCCGCGTCCTGCTCGGCATCGGCACCGGCACCCAGTTCCCGTCCGGCGTCGCGATGATCCGCCGGATCGCCGACCGCCGGAAGGCCTCCGCGGTCGGTGCCCTCGGGTTGCTGTCGGTCTTCGCGCAGACGTCCGCGGCGCTCGGCCCGAGCGTCGGCGGGTTCCTGGTCGGTACGTTCGACTGGCAAGCGATCTTCCTCGTCAACCTCCCGGTCGCAGCGATCGCGGGCATCGCCGTACTGCGCCTGGTCCCCAAGGATCCGCCGCGGCCGGCCGACGACGACCGCTTGGTGTGGCGCGAGATCGACCTGGCCGGGCTGGTCCTCTTCACGCTCGCGATGACCGCGTTGATGCTCGTCCTGCTGTCACTGACCACCCACCCGACCTGGTGGTTGCTCGGGGCAGCAGTCCCGATCACGATCGCCTTCATCGGCTGGGAACGCCGCTCCAGCACGCCGTTCGTCGACGTCCGGTTGCTCGCGCGCAGCGCGCCCTTGTCGCTCGGGTACCTCCGCACGATGCTCACGTACGTCGCCTTCTACGCGATCTTCTACGGTCTCCCCGGCTGGCTGGAGCAGGCCCGGGGCCTCGATCCCACCAAGGTCGGACTGGTCGTCCTGCCGATCGCCACGCTGGGCGCGATCACGGTGGCGATCGCGACCCGCCTCGCCCGTCATCACGGCCACCGGTTGCTGCTCGTGATCGGCTCGGCGGGCCTCCTGGTCGGCGGCGCGGCGCTCGCGTTCGGAGTACACGCCGGTACGCCGATCATTGTGCTCGTGCTGATCAGTGCGATCCTCGGCGTACCCAACGGGTTCAACGGGCTGGGCAACCAGTTGGCGGTCTATCGCGCGGCGCCGCCTGAGGTTGCCGGCGCCGCGGCGGGGCTGTTCCGGACCTCCCAGTACGTCGGTGCGAACCTCGCCGCAGCTGCGATCGCCCTGGTGTTCGCCGGGCCGGCAACCGACGGAGGCCTGCACCGGCTCGGGCTGCTGGTGGTCGGGATTGCAACGATTCTGCTGCTGGATGTGATCTTCGTGAGAAAATCACAGTGATTCTCTATACGTAACCATCGTTCGGTGATAATTTCACCGGCATGTCCACCGCCCCGAACCCTGTTGACCTCCGCGAACTGGCCGTCCGGCTGGCGATCGCGGCGGGCGCGGAATTGCTGGCGCGGCAGCAGAGTCTGTCGATCGATGCGGCTGGTGTCGAGACCAAGAGCTCCGCGAGCGATCCGGTCAGTGCTGCCGATCGTGCCTCGGAGAAGCTGATCGTCGACGGTCTCACCGCGGACCGCCCCGATGACGGCCTGCTCGGGGAAGAGGGCGCTTCCCGTCCGGCGGCCAGCGGGCTCACGTGGGTGATAGACCCGCTCGACGGGACGGTCAACTACCTCTACGGCCGCCCCGACTGGAGCGTCTCGATCGCCGTCGAAGACGAGAACGGCGCCCTCGCCGGCGTCGTCCACCAGCCCCGTACCGGCACAACCTGGTCCGCCGTCCGCGGCGCCGGCGCCACGCGTGATGACGTACCGCTCGGACCGTTGCGAGAGACAGCGCTGGCGACTGCTCTGGTGAGTACTGGCTTCTCGTATCTTCCGGACCGGCGCGCGGAGCAGGCCGCGCTACTGCAAGACTTGCTCCCCGCCGTGCGTGACATCCGCCGCGGTGGATCGGCCGCGCTCGACCTGTGTTCGGTCGCGGACGGCACGGCAGATGCGTACTACGAGCACGTCATCCAGCCGTGGGACGTCGCCGCCGGCGCGCTGATCGCCGCCGAGGCCGGCGCCACCGTCGTCCGCGCATTCCCCCAAGGCATCCTGGCCGCCGCCCCCTCGGTGGCCGACCCGTTGTTGGAGCTACTCACGAGGAGGTCGGTGTGACGGTTACGGACCTACCGGCCCGGATCCATCCGGACGAACGAACAATTGCTACCGGCAACGATCAGCGCAAACGCCGGCGACGGCGCGAGTACGGGCTGTTCGCGTTGCTGGTCGCGCCGAACCTGATCGTGATCGCGGTCTTCGCGTACTGGCCGATCATCTACAACGCGTTCCTCAGCCTGACCGACTGGAACATGATCGCCGCCCGCCCGAAGTTCATTGGCCTGGCCAACTACGGCCGGACGCTGACCGACCCGGCCTTCCACAAGACGCTGTGGATCACGGTCGTGTTCACCGGGCTGATCGTGGCCGGCAGCCTGATCATCGGGCTCGCGCTGGCGTTCCTGTTCAACCTGCCGCTGAAGGGCCGCGGCGCCGTCCGTACGATCGCGTTCGCACCGCACGTACTGTCCGGTGCCGCCGTCGCGACCATCTGGGCGTTCATCTTCGACCCCGGCTACGGCCTGATGCGGGCGCTGATCGAGCCGTTCGGCGCCGAGCCGCCGGACTGGATGAACAGCTCTGACTGGGCACTCCCGGGTCTGGTCATCGTCTACCTGTGGAAGAACATCGGGTTCGCCGCGCTGATCTACCTGGCCGGGCTTCAGGGTCTGCCGAAGGATCTCGACGAGGCGGCCGCGATCGACGGCGCGTCCACCTGGACGCGGTTCCGCGCGATCAAGCTGCCGTTGCTTGCCCCGATCACCTTCTTCCTGCTGATCACCACCGTGATCGGTAC
>DASSDE010000031.1:0-2415 GCA_035697365.1 Kribbella sp.
CCGTTGCGACACACCGCGGTGGTCGACCACGTCGTATCCGGCGTCCCGGTACGGCGACACGTAGAACGGCTGGATCCACACCGTGTCCGCCCCGAGCGCCCGGACGTGGTCCAGTCGCTGTCGCACCGCCGTCAGATCGCCGCCGAAGCTCGCCGCGTCGAGCTGATAGATCACTCGCCCGTCCAGAGTCATCACCCCCGACGGGTACCCGTCCGGACGACCCACAATCGGCACGAATGCAACCGCCGGCACCGGGCACCGGAATCGGAGCCACTGATCGGAGGTCAGCAGGTGAAGATCGGATACTTCCTGTCCAGCGAGGAATACACACCCGCCGAACTGATCGAACAGGCGAGGATGGCCGAAGAGGCCGGATTCGACGGCCTGTGGATCAGCGACCACTACCACCCCTGGAACGACGAACAGGGCCAGAGCGCGTTCGTCTGGTCGGCGATCGGCGCGATCTCCCAGGTCTGCGAACTCCCGGTGACCACCGCGGTCACCTGTCCCACGGTGCGGATCCATCCGGCAGTGATCGCGCAGGCCGCCGCCACCAGCGCCGTCCTGCTGAACGGCCGGTTCCGCCTCGGCGTCGGCACGGGTGAGGCGTTGAACGAGCACGTTGTCGGCTCGGTCTGGCCGACCGTCGACGTCCGGCTCGAAATGCTCGAGGAGGCCGTCGAGATCATGCGGCGGCTGTGGACCGAGGACGGGTTCGTCAACCATCACGGGAAGCACTACACCGTCGACACGGCGCGGATCTACACCCGGCCCGCCGAGCCGTTGCCGATCTACCTGTCCGGATTCGGGCCTGAGGCAACAGACCTGGCGGCCCGGATCGGCGACGGGTATCTGACGACGTCGCCGGACCGCGATCTGTTGCAGCGTTTCCGTGACCACGGTGGCGGAGACAAGCCGGCTCAGGCGGGCTTCAAGGTCAGCTACGCGCCGACCGCGGACGAGGGTGTCGAGCAGGCGCACCGGATCTGGGGCAACTCGGGGCTTCCCGGCGAGCTCGCGCAGGTGCTTCCGTCGCCACGGCACTTCGAGCAGGCGTCACAGCTGGTCACGAAGGAGGCCACCGCGCAGTCTGTTGCCTGCGGCCCGAAGGCCGACGTTCACGTCGAGGCGTTCGCGCCGTACGTCGAGGCCGGGTTCGACGAGGTGTACGTCGCCAACATGGGCCCGCACAGCGTCGACATGATGAATCTCTACCGTACCGAGGTCCTGCCCGAGCTACGCCTCCGGAAGGAGCAGTCCCATGGGTAACCACGAAGCATGGACGACGGTCGATGTCGCGCCGAACATCCTGTTCGACCGGCTGTCCGACCTGGATCGCCTGCCGGACTACCTGCCCTGGCTGACCTCGCTGCATCGGATCGCGGAGTCACCCGTCACGGCGCAGGGGCCCGAGGCCCGGCGGCCGCACCAGGCGGTCCGTGAGGACATCGACGTGACGGTCGGTGGCGGCCATCGGGGCGGCTGGATCGACGTCCTCGACGAGGACCGCATCCTGCGCTGGGGCATGGAGGGACCGCACGAGTACAACGGCGAGCTGGCGGTCGACTTCGTCGCCGACGGGACCTCCAAACTGACCGTCCGCGTCCACACCACCACCGAAGGCCCGATCGACGCCGAACTCGACAACACCCTCGCCGCCATCAAGACCGCCGCCGAAAACCACCCACCCACCGAATCCTGACACCCCAATTCTCCCCGGCCTCTTAGGGCTCGCGACGCTCCGGCCGAGCAGGCCGGAACAACCACGGCCGAGCGTGCCGCCCCACCCACGGCAGCACGACCCAGGTGAGCAACGTGGTGAGCGTGAGCGAACTGACCGCAAGCATCACCGGCTGTGGCAAACCAGGGGCAACCCATTTGATCAACGACGACAGCACCAGCAGGATCGGGTAGACCGCGATCCAGGTGAGCAGGAACGACTTCCAGCGCCGGGACGTGGTGGTCACCGTGAACCAGCTATGCAGGCCGTCGGCGGTGGTTCGCCGTACGTCGGACAGCTCGTTGCCGCGAGCGATCAGCGCCTCGCGTTCTGGGGAGCCCTCCCAGGCTTTCAGGTGCTGCTGGTCGTCGAACAGGTGGACGAGATGGTTCAGCCCCTGATCATCATGCAGGCGGACCGACGCCAGGTGGCCGGCGCAGTGGCCGGCGGCGGCGTCGAGTTCTGCGGCCCAGTGGTCGAACTCCGTCTCCTTGCCCGGCCGCACCACCCGCGTCACGACGACCGTCACCCCGGTCGAGCCAGTCTGAGGTACGCCACTTCTCATGCTTCGGCTGTGCCCTTCCATCGCCTGGTCAGGCCTTGTGTTGCATGGTGGTTCGGGCGGGGTTGGCTTGTTCGGCGGCTTTGGGGTCCTTGTCGTCCTGTTTGGCGCGGACGCCTTGCTCGACTCGGGT
>DASSDE010000032.1:0-7255 GCA_035697365.1 Kribbella sp.
ACCGCATCCGCCCGTGGTCCGGCGGGTTCGTCCGCAGGATCGAGCGCTGCATCAGGTCCAGCGACGGCCGGCTCGACGGCTCGGCCGGGATCTCGAACGACGGATTGCGCAGTACGTCGTTCGCGGCGGCGTACCCGACGATCAGAAAGATGTCGTCGGTCACCGGCAGCACCGGTCCGAGACGATGCGCGGCGGCGTACACCGGGAACGGGTCGGCACGACCCGCGGGTGACATCAGGTCCTGGAGGAGCTCAGCCGCGTTCAGCTGCGGTGTCCTGGTCTCGGTCATCGTCCACCTCGGTTCACTAGAGTGTCTCACTAGCGAATCACTAGTGACGTGCTCTAGTCAATTGGTAGGCTGTTCGGCATGATGCGGCGAGCGGATCGGACCCAGGCGAACCGGCAGCGGATGCGGGCGGCCGCACAGACCCTGTTCACGGCCCGCGGGTACGCCGCGACCTCGATGCAGGCGATCGCCGACGAGGCCGGGATGGCTGTGCAGACGCTGTACTTCACGTTCGGGACCAAACGCGCCCTGCTCGCCGAGCTGCTCGACGTGGCGGCGGCGGGCGACGACGAACCGGTGCCGTCGCTGGACCGTCCGCGGGTGCAGGCCCTGCTCGACGACCCCGATCCGGTCGCGCAGCTGCGCGAGCAGGCCCGGCAGGCCCGCGAGATCTACGAACGGGTCGCGCCGGTGCTGCAGGTCATCGCGCACGCGGCGACCGCCGATCCCGAGATCCACGAGCTGTGGGAGGCCAACAACGCCCAGCGTGCCGTGATGATGGAGCAAATGGTCACCGCTCTGGTCAGCAAGACCGCCCTGCGCGAGGGGCTCGACGCGCAGCTGGCGACCGACATCACGCTCGCGTTGCTGGGCCCGGAGCTGTACCACCTGCTGACCGCGCGCCGTGGCTGGGACGCCGAGCGCTGGGAGCGCTGGACCGCGGACGCCCTGGTGACACAGCTCCTCCCGCCACGATAAGTTCGACCCGAAGACGTGAGTCATCACGTGATCTGCCCCTGGATCCCTCAACGCACAGGCAGGGCCTGCTTGCTGGGATGACACGCATTTTGCGGCCGATGCGATCCGCGCCGGAACACCGGCGCGGTCCGGCCTGCCCTTTGCGTGAAAGAAGATCATCGTGCTCGATGCGCTCCGTACTGCCTGTGAAACTGCCCGCGACTCCTTGGTCGACGCGCTCCGGATCACCCCGGGCTGGTTGACGACGTACGCCGTGCTCCAGTTGCTGATCGCGATCCTGCCCGGCGCGCAGGTCGTCCTGATCCGTGAGCTAGTCGAGCCGGGACAATCGTGGGGGCCGTTGCTGGGGCTGACCGTCGTGGTCGGGTCGATGTATCCGCTGACCCAGGTGGCGAACGTCGTGGGGCAGCGGATGATGCTCCGGCTCCGGCTCGCGCTCCGGGTCGAGCTTGCCCGCGTCGCGTCCCGGCTCAGCCCGAGCCGGCTGGCCGACCCTCAGGTGGTCCGCGACCTGGAGGCGAGTCAGACCGCGACGCACCCGATGAGCGACGTGGCCGGCAAGCCGGTGCAGCTGCTCAGCGCGGCCGTGACATCGCTCGTACTGTGCCTGGCGATCGCGTCGATCAACCTTTTGTCCGGGCTGCTCGTACTCGCCGCGCTGGTGCCGACCGTCCTCGCCTTCACGCTGATCTCACGGATGGAGGCGAGCGGTTGGCCGCGGGTCGCCCAGCACGAGCGCCGAGCGGCGTACGCGACCGAGCAGCTGATCCAGCAGCGCCCGGGCACGGAGCTGGCCGTGCTCGGTTCGGGCTGGAAGGTCGCCGAGCGGGTCGCGGACAGCCGGTCGGCGGCGACGTGGGTCCTGGACGGCATGGTTCGTACGGCGATGTTGTACGAGCTGGGAGCGGCGCTCGTCACCGTGCTGCTGTTCGGCGGTGCGCTGGTGGCGCTCGCCGACTCGACCGGGGGAGCGGTCGCCGCGGTGGCCGGAACCATCTCCGGGCTGAACGCGATTCGCCAGTGCGGGTACGCCTTCGGCAGCATCGTGACCGCGGCACCGCAGGCTGCGATCTACCGGCGGTTCGTCCGGAGCGTCGGGCCGGCGCCGCGTCGGGCGGTGCTGCGCCGGGTCGATTCTGTTGCCTTGGACAACGTCAGCTATCGGTACCCGGGCGCGGACCGGGCGGCGCTCGAGGGCGTGTGCCTGGAGGCGCGGCGCGGCGAGTTGGTCGCGCTCGTCGGTGTGAACGGTGCCGGGAAGTCGACGGCGATCAATCTGCTCGTCGGCGCCTTGCGTCCGGGGAGTGGCCGAATGCTGATCGACGGGGCGGATGCGGCTGGGTTGACGGAGGGCGAGCGGCTCGCGCACTTCGGCCTGCTGGTGCAGGAGTTCGGGCGGTTCGAGTTCACGTTGCGTGAGGCGGTCGCACTCGGAGCGCCGGACGTTGCGGCCGATGCGGACGTCCGGGAGGCGTTGTCCGGCTCGTTCGCGGCCGGCTTGCCGTTGGACACGCAGCTCGGGCAACAGTGGGGTGGGACCGGCATCTCGGGTGGGCAGTGGCAGCGGCTGGCGCTCGCGCGGATCCGGCTGCGGGACGCCGGCGTCTGGATCCTCGACGAGCCGACGTCGGCGATCGACGCCGAGGCGGAGCACGAGATCTTCGCCGAACTCCGCCGCACCAGCGCCGCCCGGATCACGATCGTGGTGTCGCACCGCGCGTGGACCCTCCGCGAAATGGACCGCATCTACGTCATCGACGAGGGCACTGTCGTTGAGCAGGGAACCTACGACGAGCTGATGTCCCGACCAACATCCCGCTTCGCCCGCCTGTTCACTGCTCAACAGGCCACTCACTGATCTGCGGAATGGCGTGGCTCGGGGACGGCGGGTCCGGTTAACTGTGGCGGGTGATCGGACTTCGGGGATTCGTGGCTGTGGGTTGGCGGGCGGATCGAAGGCTGGTTGTGCTGACTGCGGTGACGGTGGTGTTGTCGGCTGCGGCGCCGGTGGGGACCGTAGTCGCGCTGGGGCGGGTGGTCGCGCAGGTCGTCGGTGGTGGGAGCGCGGTGCCCTGGGCCCTGGTTGCTGCTGGTTGCCTGCTATTGCAGTGGTTGGCGGGCACGCTGCAACGGGCGTCGGCGACCGCGCTCGGAGAGCGGATCGACGCGGTACTGCAGCATGACTTGATGCGCGCGGTGTCGGCGCCCAGCGGCGTACGGCATCTGGAGGATCCGGCGACAGCATCACTGGTGGAGGTCGGGCGGGACACTCTTCGAGCAGACTGGGCGCGTCCGGGCCGGCTCGCGAACACGGTCGGTGGGCTGGCCACCGGGCGGTTCGTACTGGTGGCGTCGAGTGTCATCCTCGGCGGGTTCCACTGGTGGCTCGGCGCGGGTCTGCTCGTGGCCGGCGTCTGGGCTGCGTACGAGGACAAGGTCGCCTCCCGTACCGAGGCCGGTCACCACTACGGTGCGACCGAATCCGCCCGCCGGATGCGGTACTTCGGCGAGCTTGGCACCACCCCGCCCGCGGCCAAGGAGATCCGCCTGTTCGGGCTGGCCGAGTACGTCGTCGCGCGCCACGGCGAGACCTGGGCAGAGACGATGCAGCGGGTCCTGAGCCGTCCCGGCCGCCGCCCGCTGCTCGCGACCGCGTTCCTGGGCGTCGTCGTTCTCGGAGGCGTCGTGCTGGTGGTGCGAGAGGCGATGGCCGGGCGGATCCAGGCGGGCGCGACGGCGACGTACGTGCAGACGTTCCTGGTCGCGCTCGGCGGGATCCAGCAGTCGTCGTGGACCGGCCTGCAGACCGAGCTCGCGCTGGCGACTCTCGAACGGTACGACGCGGCGCTGCAGGCGGTCGCACCGGCGCCGGACGCGCGCGAGCCCGGGACCCGGCCGGCGGATGGGAGGCCCGAACGCGAGATCGCCTTCCGCGATGTCTCCTTCGCCTACCCGACCGCGGACCGACAGGTCCTGCGCCACCTCGACCTGACGCTCCCGGCAGGACAGTCGCTCGCGGTCGTCGGCGCGAACGGCGCCGGAAAGACCAGCCTGGTGAAGCTGCTGTGCGGCCTGTACGAGCCAACGCAGGGCTCGATCCTGGTCGACGGGATCGGCTTGGACGAGTTCGACATCGACGACTGGCGCCGCCGGCTCGCCGTGGTGTTCCAGCAGCCGCTGCGCCTGCCGATGTCGGCGTACAGCAACGTACGGTTCGGTCGCGCGGATGGCGCGCCCGACGCAGCCGCGGAGCGGGCTGGCGCGACGAGCGTGGTTGCCGCGTTGCCGAACAGTTGGGACACCATCCTCTCGTCCGAGTTCGACGGCGGCGTCGAGCTGTCCGGAGGCGAGTGGCAACGGCTCGGGCTGGCACGAGCCCTGTACGCGGTCGAGCAAGGCGCGTCCGTACTGGTGCTCGACGAGCCGGCCGCGCAGCTGGACGCCCGGTCCGAGGCCGAACTGTACCGGCGGTTCCTGGACCTGACCGCCGGGCTGACCACGATCCTGATCTCGCACCGCTTCTCCACCGTCCGGCAGGCGCATTCGATCGCCGTACTCGACCATGGCCGGGTGATCGAGCAGGGTTCGCACGATGAACTGGTCGCTCTCGACGGCACCTATGCCCGGATGTTCCGGCTCCAGGCGGCCCGTTTTGAAGGAGGTCCGGCGTGAAGTCGTGGCTTGCGAGCGCCAGGCTGCTGGTCGGGCTCGGGTGGGAGATCGGGCCGGGGCTGTTCATCTTCTACACGGTCGTCACGATGTCGAGCTTCGTCAGCCCGCTGCTGTTCGCCGTCGCGATCCGGCCGCTGGTCGACGGCGTCGTCGCCGGCGACAGCTCGGAGATGGTTGCCGGTGGCATCGGTGTCGCGGTCGCGCTGACGCTCGTCCTGGTGGCTCCGATCGGGTACCGCTGGGCGACGATCCGGATGCGCGAGCGGTCCAGCTTCGTCTCGGAGCGGCGGGTCCTGCGACTGGCTGCCGGCGCGCCGCAGATCCAGCACTTCGAACGCCCAGAGTTCCTCGATCGCCTGCAGTCGTTGCGCCGCGAGGCGTCCGAACTCGGCGACAGCGTGACGCTGCCCTTCATCGGCCCGCTCGTTCTGGCGCAGTTGGTGATCAGCACGGTCCTGCTGGCGAAGCTCGAGCCAGTACTGGCGGTGCTGCCGCTCGTCGCGATCCCGGCGTTGTGGCTGAGCCGGCGAGCCGAGCAGCTCCGCCGGCGGTCCGAGCTGGACGCCGCTGCGCAACGCCGGCTCGCGCAGCAGCTATTCATGTTGTCCGTCGCGCCGTCGTCGGCGCAAGAGATCCACGTCGCGTCCCTGAGCGGTGAGCTGCTCGCGCAGCACGAACGCGCCGCCGAGAACGCCAACCGGATCGCCCATTCGGCGCTGTTCCGGTCGGTCGCGCTCGGATCGATCGGCTGGTCGGTGTTCCCGATCGCGTACGGTGGCGCGCTGCTGATCGTTCTCCACGAAGCCGAAGCCGGCCGAGTGACTCCGGGCGATGTCGCGCTGGCGATCGCACTGGCCGGTGCCGTGGTCAGCGCGGCGACCCGGATCCTCGACCTGGCCGGCTCCGTACTCCGCGTTCGTACGTCCGCCGAGCACTACTTCTGGCTGGCCGACCAGGCGCGGCACCGCCCTGGTACCGAGCCGGTGCCGGAGCGGCTCGTTCACGGCATCGAGCTCAAGAACGTGAGCTTCGCCTACGGCGCAGCCGAACGGCTCGCGCTGCCCGGAACCGACCTGTTCCTGCCCGCAGGGCAAACGGTTGCGCTGGTCGGCGAGAACGGCGCCGGCAAGACCACCTTGGTGAAACTTCTCACGGGCCTGTACCGCCCGCTGGCCGGCCACGTGCTCGTCGACGGCGTTGATCTGGCCGCGATGGACGTCGACGCCTACCGGCAGCGGCTGAGTGCCGGCTTCCAGGACTTCGTGCGCTATCAGCTCACGGTCGGCGAGGCGGTCGCCGTCGGCGGACTCTCGGAGCCGCCCACACGGATCCGCACCGCGCTCGCCAAGGCGGACGCGGCGTTCGTCGACGAACTGTCACACGGCATCGACACCCAGTTGGGTACGTCGTGGGCGGACGGTGTCGAGCTGTCCGGCGGCCAGTGGCAGAAGCTCGCGATCGCGCGCGCGTTCGTCCGGCCGGCACCGTTGCTGATGATCATGGACGAGCCGAGCGCCTCACTGGACCCGCAGACCGAGGCCGCGCTCTTCGACCGGCTGGCCGCCGAAGCACGGGCAGGTCGCGCCGACGGGCGGATCACGTTGCTGATCTCACATCGCTTCTCGACCGTACGTTCCGCGGACCTGATCGTCGTCCTCGACAAGGGGCGCGTGACCGAACGCGGGACGCACGACGAGCTGATGGCGTACGGCGGAACGTATGCGGAGCTGTACAGCCTGCAAGCAGCCGGCTACCGGTGACCCCGGGCAGTGCCGTCGACACGTACTGGAGTTGTCCGAACGGGGCCGGAGTGCGCAACTGTGCGCAGACGCGAGGTTTGCCACAAACTGCGGTGTCATCTGATGACTCCGGGGCACTGATCTGATTAAGTGGGGGCTCGCTTCACAACCAGGGGCCGGTCGTCTGAGGTCTTGGCAAAAGTAACGCCTGCGTTACGCGCCGCCGCTTTGCGTCTGACAACGTTGACATGCGCAGTTTCGACCAGCCACCATGACGCTTGATCCGCCTAAGCGGCCCTCCCGCCGAGGAAGTTGGTTTGACCGTGCGACGTCTGACTGGGGTAGTTGGGGTGGCACTCGGCCTCTCGCTGGTGCTTGCCTCCTGTGGAGATGGCAAGAGCAGCAGCGGTGGCAGCGGCTCCGGCAGCAAGAGCGAAGTCATCGCGATCGCTGCCGATCCGCTCGAGTACATCAACCCGCTGAACGAGAACGGCAGTCCGGGCATCCAGATCGCGATGGCGATGTTCGCCCCGCTGGTGACCACGGACCCCGAAACCGGCAAGCTGCAGAACGTGATGGCCGACTCGGTCACGCCGGACAAGACCAGCCAGACCTGGACGATCAAGCTGAAGCCCGGGAACACGTTCCAGAACGGGCAGCCGCTGACCGCGAAGGACTACGTGGACAGCTGGAACATGACCGCCGAGGGCTCCAACGGGTGGAAGAACAACGGCTTCTTCTCCAAGGTCGAGGGCTACGACGCGATGAACCCGCCGACCCCGGACGGCGCCACGCCGAAGCCGACGTCGGTGAAGGCCCTCAGCGGCCTGAAGCAGGTCGACGACCTGACCTTCACGGT
>DASSDE010000033.1:0-4442 GCA_035697365.1 Kribbella sp.
TGATCGACGGGAACACCGCGAGCAGCGGCCCGCCGATCCGGTCGAAGACCATCGGCGAGTCGTTGAACATCCACCACATCAGGCTGACCAGCAGCGCGGGCAGGACGACGAGCATGGCAACGGTCCGGTGGTCCCGGCGCAACTGGGCGAGCACTCGCGCGGCCACGGCGAACGTCACGCGCGGTGTCATCGCGGTCATCGCGCACCTGCCTTCCGGTCGATCAAGGTGAGGAACGCCTGCTCGATGTCGCTGGTGCCGGCCGAGTCGAGCAGTGCCTGAGGCGTGTCGTCGGCGAGCAGGTCGCCGTCCCGCATCAGCAGCAGCCGGTCGCAGCGCGACGCCTCGTCCATCACGTGGCTGGAGACCAAGAGCGTGGCGCCGGCGTCGGCCAGCCGGTGGAACAGCTCCCAGAGGTCGCGCCGCAGCACCGGATCCAGCCCGACCGTTGGCTCGTCCAACACCAGGAGCTCCGGACTGCCGAGCAACGCGGCCGCCAGCGACGCGCGGGACCGCTGACCGCCGGACAGCCGATCCACCCGTGCGTCGGCATGCGAAGTCAGGTCGACCGCCTCGATCACCCGCTGTACGTCGGACGACGCGACGCCGAGCACGGCGGCGAAGAAGCGCAGGTTCTCGGTGACGGTCAGATCGCCGTACACGCTGGGCTCCTGGGTCACGTACCCGATCCGGCCGCGGAGCTTCGGCGCACCGGCCGGCAGCCCGAGGACCGAGACGTCGCCGGTGACGCGGGCCTGCAGACCGACGATCGCGCGGATCAGCGTGGTCTTGCCGCAGCCCGACGGCCCGAGCAGACCGGTCACCGTCCCGGCCCGGAGGTCGAACCCGACCCCGTGCAGCACCTCCCGCTCGCCGCGCACCACCACCACGTCCCGGCAGCTCACCGCGTTTTTCACCATGTGATGAATTTAGCGGAGACCTCAGCTACTGGCAACACTCTCGCCCTCAGACGACGGCGTACCCCGTGGCATCGCTCAGTGGCCCCAGTTCAGGATCCCCGTAGTGCTGGCGGAGCTGAGCGAAACGGCGCACCTTGTCAGGGCCGAAGCGGGCGACCTCGGCGGCATAGCGGTCGCCCGACAGGAACACCGGTGGGGTGCGCTTGCTGTGGAACTTGTCGGCGTACATCACCAGCTCCTCCTCCGGCGTCCGCGGCACGTAGTCGTCGGGCGGGATCGGGAGCGCCTGCCGGACGACGTCCTCGCGGGTGATGCCGACGCCCGTGTGGCACGAGCAGAACCGGCAGATCTCCAGCGGGAACCCGAGCGACGCGAGCAGCTCGTGCCCGAGCACACCGTGCCGTACGTACGCCGTCGACTCCAGCCGGTACACCCCGAGGTCGTGCAGCAGCGCCCCTGCCCGGACCAGGTCCGTGTCGATGTCCAGCCCGGCGAAGAACTGCTCGGCCACCGAGCACACCAGCCGGCAGTGCTCCGACACGATCTCGAACGCCTCCCGGCTGGGCGCGTACTCACGATGCAGGGCGATGATCTCGCCGTCGGTCGGGATCTGCATCAGCTGTCGACGTACTGCTGGATTGCGGGCGCGATGCGCTCGATCAGGGTCGTCAGGTCGGCGTCGGCGATCGGTTCGAGCTCGATGACGTACCGGGTCAGGGCAACACCGATCACATGCCCGGCGATCAGGCCGACGCGGAGCTTCGCGTCCGGTCCGTCGAGGAACTGCGAGACCGGCTCCAGGATCATCTTCGTGATGCCCTCGCGCATCAGCCGGGCGACCTCGTCGCTGGTGACGACGCTGCGCAGCATCGCGGTCATCCGTTGCCGGCCCTCGTCGGACTCCCAGACACCGAGGAAGATCGTCACGATCCGCCGGCCGAGCTCGGCGCGCGGCCCGTCGAGGATCGCGGCGGCCACCTGCCGCGGGTCGAGCGGCAGCGCCATCGCCTCGATGAACAGCTCGTCCTTGCTGTCGAAGTAGTGGTGTACGAGCGCCGCGTCGACCCCTGCCTGCCGCGCGACGGCGCGCAGCGAGGTGGCCGCAAAACCCTTGTCCGCAAAGGATTCCCGGGCGGCGCTGACGATCTCACCCCGGGTGTCCGGACCCCCCGGGCGGCGTCCCGGCGTACGGCGGGACGGCGACGCAGGGGCCGGCGTCACGGCGTCAGCTCCGAGATCTCACCGTCCGGCGTGACCGCGAACGGCGTCCGCCGGGAGCTCGCCTTCACGAAATGCTTGCGGGTGAACTCGAGCGATTCGACCAGGTCGACCTCGCGCTCGGAGCGGCTGGTCGCGCGCCGGGTGTTGATCTCGATGATGATGTGCCCGCGGAAGTCCTGGTTCGCGAGGCCGGTGAGCAGGTCGGCGGCGCGCTGCGTACCGCGGCCGGGAACCAGGTGCTCGTCCTTGGCGGAGCCGGTGCCGTCGGTGAGGTGTACGTGCGTGAGGCTGTCGCCCATCGTTGCGGCCAGCTCGACGCAGTCCTGCTCGGCGGTGGACGCGTGCGACAGGTCGAGCGTGGTGTGCGCGTAGGTCTGCTCGGTCGGGTCCCAGCTCGGCGCGTACGCCTGCAGGTCGCGGCCGGGCGCACGCCACGGGTACATGTTCTCGACCGCGAGCGTCACGCCGGTCTGCTCCTCGAGCCGGGCGATCCCCTCGACGAACCCACGTGCATAGTCGCGCTGCCAGCGGAACGGCGGGTGCACGACGACCACGTCCGCGCCCAGCTCCTTCGCGGCCTCGGCGCTGCGCTCGAGCTTGCTCCACGGATCGGTGCCCCAGACGCGCTGCATGATCAGCAGGGTCGGCGCGTGGATCGCCAGCACCGGCAACTGGTGGTAGTCGATCAGCCGCTGGATCGCATCGATCTGGGTGCTCAGCGGATCGATGCCGACCATCACCTCGACACCGTCGTACCCGAGCCGGGCGGCCAGCTCGAAGCCGCTGGCGGTGGACTCGGGATAGACCGAGGCGGTGGACAGGCCGATCTTCGCGGTCGTACGGGGGTTCATGGGTTCACCGGGGTTGCAGCTGGTCGAGCCGGGACAGGATGACGCCTTCGCGGAGCGCCCACGGGCAGACCTCGAGCGCGGGCAGGTCGAAGAGGTCCATCACGGCGTCGGCGACCAGCGCGCCGGCGGTCAGCTGCGTCGACCGGCCGGCCGAGACACCGGGCAGGGCGGCCCGTTCGGCGGCGGTCATCTTGGTCAGCTTCGGGATCCACTCGCTGAGGTCGTCGCGGTTCAGCGTCCGCGGTACGTACGGGCCGTCCGCAGAGGGCGCCGCGCCGGCGATCCGGGCCAGCGAGCGAAACGTCTTGCTGGTGGCAACGGCACGTTGTGGCTTACCCGCCCGCAGTACCGGACCGGCGACCGCGGCCAGCTCGAGGCGGATCCGGCGGCGCAGCGCGCGCACCTCGTCCTTGTCCGGCGGGTCCGTGGTCAGGCCCTCGCGGGTCAACCGGCCGGCACCGAGCTGGACCGACTCCGCCACGGTCGGCTGCTCGTCGGATCCGGCCGCGATCTCCAGCGAGCCACCGCCGATGTCGAACACCGCCAAACGGCCGGAGGACCAGCCGAACCAACGCCGTACGGCCAGGAACGTCAGCCGCGCCTCGTCCTCGCCGCTCAGCACCTCGAGGTCCACGCCGGTCTCTTTGCGGACGCGGTCGAGGACCTTCTCCCCGTTCGGCGCCTCGCGGAGCGCGGACGTGGCGAACGCGAGCACCGACTCACAGCCCTTGTCCTCGGCGAGCTCGACAGCTTCCTTGGTGAACGCCACCAGCCCGTCGGCGCCGGACTGGTCGATCTTGCCTGCGGCGTCCAGGTGCTCGGCCAGCCGGAGCTCAGTCTTGTGCGAGTACGCCGGGAGCGGCGGGGCACCACGGTGCGCATCCACCACGAGCAGGTGGACGGTGTTGGATCCCACGTCGAGTACGCCGAGCCGCATACCCTCACGCTACTGGACAACCGGAGTAGGAGCGCCTTCCTGGTTGCGCGTACGCTTTCGGGGTGCCTGAGGTTTCTCTCGACTTCCCCCGCGCCTGGGTGGAGTTCGTCGACCCCGACGACTCCGACCAGGTCTTCCGCTGCGACCTGACCTGGCTGACCTCCAACTGGTCCTGCATCTTCGGCGGTGGCTGCCAGGGGATCTACAAGGGCCGCCCCAACGACGGCTGCTGCACCCTCGGTGCGCACTTCTCCGACGCCGACGACGAGAAGCGGGTGAAGAGGTACGTCAAGGAGCTGGGCAAGGACGACTGGCAGTTCCGCAAGGAAGGCCGCACCAACGGCTGGGTCGAGACCGACGACGAGGGCGAGCGGAAGACCCGGGTCTGGGACGGTGCGTGCATCTTCCTGAACCGTCCAGGCTTCTCCGGCGGTGCCGGCTGCGCGCTGCACGGTCTCGCGCTGAAGCGCGGCGTGCACTTCGTCGAGACCAAGCCGGACGTCTGCTGGCAGCTG
>DASSDE010000034.1:0-7276 GCA_035697365.1 Kribbella sp.
TACCACGCGGCGACGAACGCGGCGAGGTGCTGCTGACCGAGCGCGAGAACCGCCTGCAGGCGGGCGTCGACGCCGTACGCGATCTGGGACCGGTCGATCGGAGTGGGCAGCCAGCCGTTGTCCGGGCCACCGGCGGTGAGCAGCAGCGGGGTGAAGCCGGCGGTGTCGCCGATCGCCGGGCCCAGCAGGTCGCGCGAGCCGAGGGCTGCGGCGGCCGCTGCGAGTGCGGACGGCATCTGCGCGCCCCACGCGTGCCAGTCCGAGATCGACTCGCCCCACGGCAGGATCGCGCGGAACGGCCACTCGCGCGTCGAGCCGGCGCTCATCCCCGCGATGCCCTCCGCGAAGCGGCTCAGCGCCCGCCGTGCCCGTACGGACCCGCCGGCCGAGACGTACGCCGAGAGTCCGAGGACCGCTTCGGAAGTGGCATCGGCACCGTTGACGATCAGCCACGCGGGCAGGCGCCGGCCGTCGACGACGTTGTACTCGCCGTACCGCACGAGGACCTGACGTTCGAGGGCCGTGAGCGCGAGCTCGAGACGTTCGCGGAGGAAGGCGGCGAACGCGCGGTCCGTACGGCGGAACACCGCGTACCCCTCCCCCAGCGCCCAGACGGTGCGAGCCAGCCAGTACGACGGGCCGGAGTCGGATGGGTCCGGCAACTCGACCGGGTCGGCGCTCGGGTTGAGCGTGCCGTCGGGCTGCATCCACAGCACGACGTTGCCGTTCGGCGATTGCAGGAACGCGAGCGCCCGGAGAAGGCCACGCGCTGCATCGAGTGCGGTGCTCCCACGGAACAGCGTCCAGTGCCGCAGGTAGACGACGGCGGCACGGGCGATGTCGTCGGCGTTGTACGCGCCCTGCCCGTACGTGTTAGTCGACGGATCGTAGGCGCCACCACCGATTCGCTTGTACGAGCCGTCCGCCTGGTGATCGGCGTACGTCCACAGCACACCGATGGGACCCGCGCCGTACGTCGTATGGCCGGCGGTGTCAGGTGGCGTGACCGACGTCCGGAGGTAGTCGAGGTGTCCGAGGTTGGAAAGGCGCTTGGTGCCCGCGGATGCGGCCGGTGCGGCTGCGTGCGCGAGCGACGAGGCGGGCAGCAGTGCGGCCGAAAGGGCGCCGCCCAGAACGGTTCTGCGAGTGGGAGTCATGAGCGGCGCTCCGATCAGCTACCGGCGAGCAGGGCTCGACGGGTCAGGCGTTGCGGTCCAGGCGGGCCACGCCGATGGCGGCGTCGGCCATGCCGTAGAAGACGTAGTGGGTACCGTCCACTTCCTCGATCGCGGTCGGAAACACCACGTTTCCGACGGTTCCGACTTTTTCCTCATCGGTTTCCGGGACCATCAGCGGCTCGGCGGTCCGGGCGACGATCCGGGTAACGTTTTCCGGATCCAGGAGGAGGGCGCCGGCGGCGTAGCAGACCTTCTGGGTCGTCGGATCGAAGCCTTCCGGCTGCTCGCCGGTGACACCGTGATGGATGACGAGCCAGCCCTCGGGAACCCGCAGCGGTGCCGGACCGGCGCCGATCTTCAGCTCCTCGAACGGGTACTCCGGCATCGCGACCAGCCGATGGTTACGCAGGTGCACGAGGTTCCGCAGGTCCTCCTCGACGGCCGACACCGCGACGAACGACACCCAGATCCCCGGGCGGTCGTCGGTGACGCCGGCCGGCAGGTGCACGCCCTCGCCCGCACGGAACCAGCCGAGATCCCACATCGGCCGGTGCAGCATCGCGTACGACGGCTCGCCGTCCGGACCGGGCACCGGCTCCGGGAAGAAAACGGTGTCCTTGTTCGGGAAGAGGTTCAGGTCGGTGTCCAGGTCGGCCTGGTACTCGAAGTGCAGCGGCCCGAGGCGCCGCCACTCGCGCAGGTCCGACGACACCGCGAGCGCCGGCTTCGGCCCGAGCGGACCGTACGCGACGTACGTCATCACATGCAGCCCGAGCGACGGGACGAACGTCACCCGCGGATCCTCCACGCCGGCGTTGTTCTTACCGCGCTCCCAGCCCTCGTCAGGGGCGAGCACGACGCCTTCCCGGCGAACGCCGACCGGCACGCCGTCGGCCAGCTCGACCGCGGCCAGCCCGACCCGTGAGACGTTGCCGGCAGCCACCAGCCGGGGCAGCAGGTACAGCTGTCCGTCGGGGGTGTGCCCGGTGGCCGGGTTCAGCACGCCCTCCGCCTCGAGCTCGTTGCCCGGCTCGGCTGTCATCAGCACGCCGACACGGGTCAGGGAGTAGGGAAAAGTCACGAGAAGCCCTTCAGAGTTAGCCTTTGACGCCGGACGACAGGTTCGTCGAGATGAACCGGCGCTGGAAGATGACGAACAGGGTGACTGCGGGCGCGGCCAGTACGCAGGCCCCCGCCAGTACGGCGCCGAACGGGTTCGCCGCCCGCGCCGCCACCGTGGTCAGGTAGTTCGACAGCGAGACCGCGAGCGGCTGGAGGTCCTGCTGCTTGGTGATCAGGAACGGCCAGAGGAACTCGTTCCACGGTCCGATGAACGTCAGCAGTACGCCGGTCAGAAGCGCCGGCCGCACCAGCGGTACGGCGACCCGCCACAGGATGGCCAGCTCGGACGCCCCGTCGATCCGGGCCGCGTCGAAGAGCTCGGCCGGCAACTGCAGGAAGTACTGCCGGAAAACGAAGACCGCGGTCGAGTTGATCAGGAACGGCAGGATCATCCCGAGGTACGAGTCGGCCAGCCCGTAACTGCGCACGATCAGCACGTACAGCGGGATCGTCAGCAACTGGAACGGCACGACCTGGATCAGCAGCATCAGGTTGAACACCAGCCCGCGGCCCCGGAACTGCAACCGCGCCAGCGCATAGCCCGCGAGGACGCCGAACACCAATGTCCCGAGGATCACGCCACCGGTGAAGATCCCGGAGTTGATCAGCGACCGGCCGAGATGGATCGACTTGTTGATCTCCGAGTAGTTGTGGAAAGTCAGGTTTCCGGGATTCGGAAACGCGCCGGAAACGGTTGGATCCGGTTCCGCCTGCAGCGAGCCGATCAGCATGTAGTAGAAGGGAAACAGGAACACGAAGGCGCCGACCAGCAGCGCAGCGAACTTGCCCTTCACGAGTCCTCCCTCCCGACGAACCGGCGCTCGATCAGCGCGAGCAGCAAGACACCGATGACGAGCAGCACGCCGATCGCCGAGCCCACGTCAGGGTTGCCCTGCTCGATGCCGCGCTGGTACATGATCAGAACCGGTGACGCCGACGCACCGTCCGGACCACCGCCCCCGGTCAGCAGGTACGGCTCGGTGAACAGGTTCGCCCCGGTGACCGTGGCCACGAGGACGACGAGCGTCGTGGCCGGCCGCACGCCCGGAACCGTCACGTTCAGGAACGACTGCCACCGTCCGGCACCGTCCATCGACGCCGCCTCGTACAGGTCCTTCGAGACGTTCTGCAGCGCGGCCAGATAGAGCAGGATGAAGAACCCGAGCTGTTTCCAGGTCACGTAGATCGCGACCGTCGGCATCGCGAGCCCGGAGTTCACCAGCCAGGACGGATCCGGCGCGAGCGGGCCGAGCACCGAGTTGACCAGGCCGTTGGAGTTGAACAGGAACAGCCACACCCCGACCACGGCAACGCTCGCCGTCACGTACGGGACGTAGTACGAGACCCGGAAGAACGTCCGCCACCGGATCGCCGCGTTCAGCGCGTTCGCGAGGCCCAGCGACAGTACGACGGTCAGCGGGACGTTGATCACCAGGAAGATCAGTACGTTCCCGAACGCCCGCCGTACGGCCGGATCCGACAGCACCGTCACGTAGTTGTCGAAGCCGACAAACGGCCGCGAGACGATCGCCCCCGGCGCGGTGAAGAAGTAGTCGTGGAACGACATGTACACCGCGAACCCGAGCGGATACGCGAACACCGCGGCCAGGAACACCACGTACGGCGTGACGAAGGCCGTCCCGGCCGGATGCTCCCCAAGCACCCGTCCGAGCGGACCACGACGACTCATGACTGTTTGACGAGCTGGTCGACCTTCTGGGCGGCACCGTCGAGGGCTGAGCCGACGTCTTGCTGGCCGAAGATGACCGACTTGGAGTAGGCGTCCCGGAACGTCTGCCAGATGGTGATCGAGTTCGGCACGTTCGGGACCTCGACGGTCCGCGACGCCTGGTCGGCGAACAGCTTGTAGTCGGGGTTCTTGGCGAAGTAGTCGGCGTACGTCCCCGCGACGTCCTTGCGCAGCGGCATCTGCCCGGTCGCGGCGAGGAACTTACCGTCCTGCTCCTTGCTGGTCGCGAACTTCAGCACGTCCCACGCCGTCCCGCGGTTCTTGCACGCGGAGTACATCGCGACGTTCTTGGCGTCGCTGAAGGTGTGGATCTCGTTCGCGGGCTTGCCGGCCGACGTCGGCACCGGTACAACGCCCCAGTCGACCTTGCCCTTGTACGTAGCGATCGCCCACGGACCGACCACCGCCATCGCGGCGGTGCCGTCGACGAAGGCGTCCCCGGTGTAC
Source organism: Kribbella sp. (assembly GCA_035697365.1). Lineage (GTDB taxonomy): Bacteria > Actinomycetota > Actinomycetes > Propionibacteriales > Kribbellaceae > Kribbella. Next base: position 4,498 of record DASSDE010000034.1, read on the forward strand.
TTCTCCTGTGACGCCAGCTTGTCCTTGTACATCGTCCGCCAGAAGTCCGCGACCTTCTTGCCGTCGTCGGAGGCGAACGTCGCCTTCCCGTCGGAAACGAGCTGCTTTCCGCCGGTTTCCGCCGCGTACAGCGGGTAGAAGTCGAACCAGGACTGGAAGAACTCGTTGCTCGGCGCCGGATAGATCGCAAACTTCGCGGCCTTCGAGGCGACCACCTTGCGCGACGCGGCGAGGAACTCGTCGTACGTCTTCAGCGACGGATCGGTGATGCCGGCCTTCGCGAAGATCTTCTTGTTGTAGAAGATCATCACCGGGTTCGACTTCCAGGGCAGCTGGTAGTACTTGCCGTCGGAGGACTTGTACTGCTGCGCGACGTCACCGGAGCGGTCCTCGATGTACTGCTTGCCGTCCGCGAAGCTGTCCAGCGGCACCAGGCCACCCTGCTTCTGGAACTGCGAGACCGAGGCGGGCGAGGTGTTGAAGATCAGGCAGGGCGCGTTGCCGGCCGTGATGGCCGCGCCGATCACCTCTTCCGAGGACTTGCCGGTCGGGATCTCCTGGGCGGTGATCTTCTGGTCGGCGTGCTCGGCGTTCCAGGCCGCGACCATCTGCTTGCCCCAGGCCACTTCCTCGGCGTTGTTCGAGTACCAGATCGTGATCGGGCCACGCGCCTTCGCCGCGGCGTCGGCGTCACCAGCGCCGCCGCCACTGTTCCCACAGGCGACGAGCGAGCCGGCCAGTACGACGGCCAGCAGTCCAGCTTGCAACTTCATCAGGGTCCTCCTAGGCAGGGGCAGCGGTCGAGCGTCGTACGACGAGCTCCGCGGGCGGGAGCTCGACATCGGGTACGCCGGATTCCCCGTCGACGACCCGGTTGAGGGTCCGGGCCGCCGCCGCGCCGAAGCGGAACGGGTCGGCACGGACCGTGGTCAGGCCGGGATGCACGTACTCGGCGAGCTCGCTGTCGTCGAAGCCGGCGACACTGAGGTCGTCCGGCACGGTCAGGCCGGCGGCCTGGGCGGCGCTCAGGCCGGCGATCGCCATCCGGTCGTTCGCGTAGACGACGGCGGTCGGCGGCTCCGGCAGCGCGAGCAGCCGCCGAGTGGCCTCGATCCCGCCCGCCGCGGTGAAGTCACCGGCCTCGACCGCCACCGGGTCCAGCCCGGCCGCGGCCAGGGTCTCGACGAACGCGGTGGACCGGGCGGTCGCATGGACGAAGGCCGGCGGGCCGGCGACGTGCGCGATCCGGGTGTGCCCGAGCCCGACCAGGTGCTCGACGACCGCGACCGTTCCCGGGCGGTCGTCGAGGGTGACGGCCGGGAACGGCGACTCGCCGTCGGGCCGGTTCAGGGTGACCGCCGGGATGCCGAGCTCGACGAGCAACTCGATCCGCGGGTCGTCGTGCCGGAGGTCGGACAGGAACACGCCGTCGACCCGCGTGTCCTGCGCGAGCCGCCGGTAGCCGTCCGCCTCGGAGCCGTCGGCGACCACTTGCAGGACGAGCGCCTGGCCCTGCGTGGACAGCACGCTCTCGACGCCCGCGATGAACGCCGGGAAGAACGGGTCCGAGGACAGCACCGCCGGATCCCGGGTGATCACCAGGCCGAGGGCGAACGCCTTCGAGACCGACAGCGACCGGGCCCGGTTGCTCGGCCGCCAGCCGAGCTCGTCGGCGGCCGCGAGGATCTTGTCGACGGTCGCCTGCGCCAGCCCGGGCCGTCCGTTGAGTGCGAACGAGACCGACCCCTTGGACACGCCGGCCCGGCGTGCCACATCAGCGATCGTCGGCCGCTTCGTCACCAAACGCTCCTTTAAACCGGTTTAAACAGCATTCAAACCGGTTTAAACCATGTCTGTCAAGAAGCTACGAGCTGCGCAGTACCGCAATCTGCGGGCGATTCCGCGCACTCGTTTGCAGCCGACCGCTTGACTGCCGCCCCGGCGGATCGCTTAACTGGGCGGCAGTGACGCACCCAGCCGGTAGCAGGCCGACGGCCTGAAGTCCGGTTTTCCGGCGCCAGGGTCGGTGAGAGGACCCGAGGCGGGGTCGCGTCCCCGGGACCGATGGAGCAATCGTGTCCAGACTCACCCGCCGCCTGCACGTGGCAGCCGCGGCCACCGCCCTCGCAGTCACCGTCCCTCTCCTCATCCGGACCCCCGCCGACGCGGCAGTGACGCTGCCGCCGACGCACGCCAAGTTCGACTACCAGATCGGCGGCGCGTACACCCCGCCCGCCGGCGTCCAGGTGGTCACCCGCGACCGGACCGCCGCGCCGGCGGCCGGCCTGTACAACATCTGCTACGTCAACGCCTTCCAGGTCCAGCCCGGCGAGCAGGGCGACTGGGCCGCCGACCTGCTGCTCCGCGACGCCGCCGGGAACCTGGTCATCGACGAGGACTGGGGCGAACCGCTCCTGGATCTGCGGACCGCGGACAAGCGGAGCCGGATCGCTGCCAAGGTCAACGGCTGGATCGACGGCTGCGCCACCAAGGGCTACCAAGCGATCGAGCCGGACAACTACGACAGCTACACCCGCTCGAAGAACCTGCTCACGCCCGACCAGGCCAAGGCTTTCCACACCGTCATCGCAACCCACGCCCACGCCAAGAACCTCGCCATCGGCCAGAAGAACACGGTCGAGCTGGCCGGTGACCGGCAGGCCGTCGGCCTGGACTTCGCGGTCGCCGAGGAATGCGGCCAGTACGACGAGTGCGGCGACTACGTCGATGCCTTTGGCAACAACGTGATCGTGATCGAGTACACCGACAAGGGCCGCCG
>DASSDE010000035.1:0-3181 GCA_035697365.1 Kribbella sp.
TGATCGTGCTGCTCGCGATCTGGCTCGGCTTCGGCTTCTGGACCGCGATCGTGGCCCTGTGCCTGTACGCGATCCTGCCGGTCCTGCGGAACACGATCGTCGGCCTCCAGGGCGTCGACCGCACGCTGGTCGAGGCCGGGCGCGGCATGGGGATGTCGAGTGTCTCCGTACTGGGGCGCATCGAACTGCCCCTCGCGGTGCCGGTGATCATGGCCGGCATCCGTACCGCGCTGGTCCTCGTCGTCGGTACTGCGACGCTCGCGACGTTCATCGACGCCGGCGGACTGGGCAGCCTGATCACCACCGGCATCCGCCTGCTGCGGTACCCGGTGCTGATCAGCGGCGCGATCCTGGTCGGCGCGCTCGCGCTGCTGATCGACTGGGCGGGCCGCGTCCTGGAAGAAGTCACCCGACCGAGAGGACTCGGATGAAGCGGCTGGTAGCGGCGGGCGCCGCACTCCTCCTCGTACTGTCCGGTTGCGGTCTCGGCACCAGCGGCGGCTTCGTGCCGTCCGGGGTGCTCCAGGGCGAGTTGCGTTCGGTGAAGAGCCTGGACGGCCTGACGATCGGGATCGGGTCGAAGAGCTTCCAGGAGCAACTGATCCTCGGCAAGATCGCGGCGATCCTGATGAGCGCGGCCGGCGCGCACGTCAAGGACCTGACCAACATGCCCGGCAGCGACACGTCGCGGCAGGCAATGATCCAGGACCAGATCCAGATGGCCTGGGAGTACACCGGCACGGCGTGGATCTCGTACCTCGGGCACGACACCGGCATCCCGGACAAGCAGAAGCAGTACGACGCGGTGGCCAAGGAGGATGCGGAGAAGTACGGGCTGATCTGGCTGAAGCCCGCGCCGATGAACAACAGCTACGGCTTCGCGATGACTCGCAAGGAGTCCGAGAAGACGCACATCACCAAGCTGTCGCAGGTCGCGTCGCTGCCGGTGAAGGAGCGGACGTTCTGCGTCGAGTCGGAGTTCGCGAACCGCAACGACGGGTTCGAGCCGATGCTCAAGCACTACGGGATCCCGTTGGGTTCCGGCGTACCGCGGGACAACATACGGACCCTGGACACCGGCGCGGTGTACGCCGCGACCAGCCACGGGGACTGCCGGTTCGGCGAGATTTTCACCACGGACGGCCGGATCAAGTCGCTGGACCTGCAGGTGCTGGAGGACGACAAGCACTACTTCCCGGCGTACAACGTGGCGCCGGTGATCAGCAAGAAGGTCCTGGACAAGTACCCGCAACTGCGGGACCTGTTGCAGCCGGTGTCGGACAAGCTGACCGATCCGGTGCTGATCGACCTGAACGCCCAGGTCGACGTCGACGGCCGTGAGCCCGCCGACGTCGCCCTGGACTGGTTGGTGAAGGAGGGTTTCATCAGCCGTGACTGACGCTCTCCTCCCGGGCCCGTTTCGGGAGGAAGAACGTCACCGCGAGGCTGACGACGAACAACCCGATCGCGACCAGGACCGAGGTCTTGGTCGCGCCCAGGAACGCGTGGGCCGGCAGCAGCTGGAAGAAGATCGTGCCGATCACCGCGACGCCGATCGCTCCGCCGTACTGCTGCATCGCGGTCAGTACGCCGGACGCCGACCCCGCGGCCTGGTCGTCGATCGAGGCCAGGATGATGTCGAACAGCGGCGCGAACACCATGCCGGCGCCGATCCCGGTGGCCAAGGTCGCCGGGACCAGGTTCCAGATGGTGGTCGCGTCGCCCTGCGTGTGCAGGGTGAACCAGACGCCGGCCATCGCGACCGTCATCACCGCGACACCCAGTTGCAGCGCGGTACGCCCGAGCTTCGGGGCGAGCAGGCCGGCTGACAGCGGGGCGCCGATCGCGATCCCGAGCGAGAACGGCACCATCGCGAGGCCGGCTTTCAGCGGGCTGTAGTGCAGGCCGAGCTGGGTGAACAGGTTGAAGACCAGCATGAAGCCGTTCATCCCGAGGAAGAACGTGCTGATCACGCCGAGTCCGGCGACGTAGCCGCGGTTGCGGAACAGCGACGGGTCGATGACCGGGTTGCCGGAGCGGCGCTCCCGCCAGCCGAAGAGCGCGAAGACGACAATCGAACCGGTCAACATCAGGATTGTCCACAACGGCCAGCCGAGCTCGCGGCCCTGGACGAGCGGGTAGATCAGCAGGCCGGACGCGAGGCTGACCAGGAGTACGCCGGCGGCATCGAGCCGTGCAGCACCGGGGGTCTTGACCTCGGGCATGAACCGCAGGGCTCCGACGAGCGCGGCGATGCCGATCGGGACGTTGATGAAGAAGATGGTCCGCCAGCCGGCGTCGAACCAGTTGGCGTCGATCAGTACGCCGGCCAGGATCGGGCCGGCCACCGCGGACAGTCCCATCACCGGGCCGAACATCGCGAACGCCTTGCCGAGCTCCTCGGACGGGAAGATCGACTTCAGGATCGCGAAGCCCTGCGGGATCATCACCGCGCCGAGCAGGCCCTGTGCGAACCGGCTGCCGATCAGCAGCTCGGGGCTGGTCGCGAATCCGCAGACCGCCGACGCGATGGTGAATCCGAGCGCGCCGATCACGAACAGCCGCCGGCGGCCGACCAGGTCACCGAGCCGGCCGAAGGTGATCAGGCCGATCGCGAACGCCAGCGTGTAACCGGCCAGCATCCACTGCATCGCGGACTCGGACCCGCCGAGCTCGGCACGGATCGACGGCGCCGCAATGTTGACAATCGTCGCGTCGACAAGATCCATGATCTCGGCGATCAGGATCGTCGCGAGCACGATCCAGCGCCAGCGGTACGGCGTCCCGCGGGGCGTGGTCGTGGTTTCGGATGGGTTCACTACGGCGGTGGCGCTCATCGGAAGCTCCTTACGGGTGGGCGAGTCGTGATGTGCCGGCTGACGCGATGTGAGGTGTCGTGGCGACAGGCGTGCAGTGTTGGTTGGTTCGAACGGTGTTCGTTCGCGAACACTGTTCTACGCTCGAACGGTGTTCCCGTCAAGTACGGTGTTCGCTACAGTGGTTCGCATGAGTCAACCTCCGTGGCAGCCGATCAGCCCCGCCAAGCCCGCGCGGACTCCGAAAGAGCCGCTGAACCGGGAGCGGATCGTCGACGTCGCGCTGCGGATGATGATCGAGCAGGGGTACGACGCGGTCTCGATGCGCAAGGTCGCGCAGGAGCTCGAGACCGGCCCGGCCTCGC
>DASSDE010000036.1:0-3148 GCA_035697365.1 Kribbella sp.
CTCGATCGGCTGGTGGGCGGCGGCCTCGACCAGTGCCGCCTGCAGGTCCCAGTCGGGTCCGCGGGTCGCCCGGGTCCGCGCGGCAACCAGGTCCGGCGGGGTCAGCATCCTGACCATCCGCACGTCGCAGTCCGCGAGGGCCTCCATGTACGCCGCTTTGAGCTCGGAGGTCTCGACGTGCCCGCTCACGATCAGGAAGCGGGCACCCGCGTCGCGGTAGGTAGGCCAGACAGCCGCAAGGTTGCGGGCCTTGAGCCGGTCATGAAACCGGAGCCCCGAATCCGGTGCCGGTGGCGGCGGGCCGAACTGGCCCACGGCGTCCAGGTCGAGGACGGCGGTCGGGTGACGATCGGCCGTCAGGAGGCGGGCGATCGCCTGAGCGACCGTGGTCTTGCCAACTCCCCCGCCGCCGGAGAGGAGCAGCGCCTGCGCGCTCAACTGTGCAGCTCTTCGGCGATCAGGACCGGCTGATGCGACGTCGGCGCCGTCGGCAGTCTCCAGTCCGGCGGCGCGGTCCACGTCTGCCAGCCGTCGGAGAACGGCGACGTCCAGGCCTCGATGTCCCGGACGGCCTCATGGGCATCGGCGATGATGCGCTCGGCCTCCGCCGCGGTGAAACGCCCCGCGGTGACCGCACCCTCCAGTTCGTCCTCGTCCTTCCAGTCGATCGTGCGGTCCGGCCGGATCCACAGGTCGAGGACGTGGTCGACAGTGCTGGTCCGGCGTGCCGCCGCGTCGCGCACATGCGGGGCCTCGAGGTTCACGTACCAGCCGCGGAAGCTGCCGTCCTCGGCCCAGAAATGCCACACCGACCAGGGCTTGCCCGGCGGCAACACCTTGAGGATCCCTGTCCCGCGCCAGACATCGAGCTTCAGCACCCGGTCCTCAGTGAACATCGCGACCGGACCGGCGTACCTGGTCTCGCGGCCGTCCACCAGCACGGGCTTGATCAGCGGCGTGCCGGGGGCGAGCCAGGCGACCAGACCGTCCTCGTCGTCACGCACCACCGTCATCGGCCGGACGTTCGGCTTGTCCGCGTGCCGCCCGGTCCCCTCGTACACCCACTCGATCGTGGTCCCCGGCTGCCAGAAGCGCGCCTGCGCCGCGGCTGCCGTCACGGCTGGGCCGGCCGGGTCATGGACAGTACGTCGAGGGCCGCGTCCAACTGCTCCTCGGTCAGATCGCCCTTCTCGACGTGACCGTTCTCGATCACGACCTCGCGGATCGTCTTGCCCTGTTTGAGTGCGCTCTTCGCCACCGCGGCGGCGTTCTCGTAGCCGATGTAGCGGTTCAGCGGCGTCACGATCGACGGCGACGACTCGGCCAGCGCACGGGCGTGGTCGACGTTCGCAGTGATGCCGTCGACGCAGCGGTCGGCGAGCAGCCGGGAACTGTTCGCCAGCAGGGTGATCGACTCGAGCAGGTTGCGCGCGATCACCGGCAGCATCACGTTCAGCTCGAAGTTGCCGCCGGCACCGGCCACCGTGATCGCGGTGTCGTTGCCGATCACCTGCGCCGCGACCATCAGCGTCGCCTCGCAGATCACCGGGTTCACCTTGCCCGGCATGATGCTCGAGCCCGGTTGCAGGTCCGGCAGCGCGATCTCGCCGAGCCCGGCGCGCGGCCCGGATCCCATCCAGCGCAGGTCGTTGCAGATCTTCGTCAGGCTGACCGCGATCGTCTTCAGCTGCCCGGAAAGCTCGACCAGACCGTCGCGCGCACCCTGCGCCTCGAAGTGGTCGTCGGCCTCACGCAGCTCCAGCCCGGTCCGCCGATTCAGCTCCGTGATCACCTTCGCCGCGAAGCCCGGTGGTGTGTTGATCCCGGTCCCGACCGCCGTGCCACCCAGCGGAAGCTCGGCGACCCGAGGCAGCGTCGCACGCACCCGCTCCGCACCGCGCCGCACCTGCTGCGCGTACCCGTTGAACTCCTGCCCGAGTGTCACCGGCGTCGCGTCCATCAGGTGGGTCCGCCCGGACTTGACCACCTCACCGAACTCGGATCCCTTACGGGACAGGGATTCCGCCAGGTGCTCGAGCGCCGGCAGCAGCTCCTGGACGACGCCTGCGGTGGCGGCGACGTGGATCGAGGAGGGGAAGGTGTCGTTGCTCGACTGCGACGCGTTCACGTGGTCGTTCGGGTGCACGTCGGTGCCGAGGGCACGGGTCGCGAGCGTGGCCAGCACCTCGTTGACGTTCATGTTCGTCGACGTGCCGGAGCCGGTCTGGAACACGTCGATCGGGAACTCCGCGTCGTACTCGCCGCCGGTCACCTGGTCCGCGGCGGCCACGATCGCAGCCGATCGCTCGCCGTCCAGCACGCCGAGCTCGGCGTTCACCACCGCTGCCGACGCCTTGATCTGGGCGAGCGCATGGATGAGCGCCGGCGCCAGCGGCCGGCCGGAGATCGGGAAGTTCTCCACCGCACGCTGGGTCTGCGCCCGCCACAACGCGTCCCGAGGCACCTTGACCGCGCCCATCGTGTCGTGCTCGATCCTGAATTCCGCATTGTCACCCATACCAGCAGAGTACGTCGCTCCGCGCAGTCGCCGACGACCGATTGTCAAACTGTGGATAACGAACCCTGGTACACGTAGTACGTCTCGGCTCGCCCCTGCAACGTCACCGGGACGGGCGTGACCGCACACGCCCCGAAGACCGCCGTGACCGCGGCCTCCAATGCATCCGACGCCGACGAAGACCAGACAGTCAGTACGCCACCGGCCCGCAGCTTCGACCGGCAGACGGTCAGGAACGGCGACGCGTAGATGGCCGAGTTCTCGTTGTAGACAAGGAAGTCCGGGCCGTTGTCCACGTCCAGCAGAATCCCGTCGAGCGACGCATCGGACGACGCGGCAACGACCTCGCGTACGTCGCCGACGACCACGGACACCCGCGGATCGTCCAGCACCGACGGCACCAGCCCCGACCGCATCCACGCCACCAGGTCCGGCTCGATCTCCGCGACCACGACCTCACCGAGCCGGTCGTCGGCCAGCAACGCACGGACGGTGTAACCGAGCCCGAGACCACCGACCAGGACACGATCAGGACGTCGTACCGAGGCCAGGGCGGCGGACGCGAGGAGCTCCTCGCTGGAGGTCTCACGGTCGTCCATCACGAAGACGCCGTTCACCCGCAGCTCGAGG
>DASSDE010000037.1:0-4085 GCA_035697365.1 Kribbella sp.
TACGTCCAGAAGTTCACCAACCTGAAGTTCGAGCCGGCCGGTCTGACCGACGACCCGGACGTCCGGATGGCGCAGTCGATCATGGACTACATCTTCCGCCGCCTGGCCCTGGACTACCTGCCGTTCGACGAGCGGGCCGCCCTGGGCATCTACTCGGCGGACGAGCGGTCCCGGCAGCTCGACACCGGCTCCTACGAGCTGGCCCCGGTCGAGGTCTCCGAGCCGGAGTCCCTGAAGACGGTCGAGCCGGTTGCCGACGTCACGGAGGCCGCCGAGGCCACCGAGACTTCAGCGGCTGCTGAGAAGCCTGCCGACGCGGCGGCTGCCAGGCCGGTCAAGGGCGAGGCCCACACCACCGCCGAGATGCTGGAGCTGATCACCGGCACCTCGGTCGACGCCCCGCTCTGCTTCACCTGCGGTACGAAGATGCGCCCGAGCGGCTCCTGCTACGTCTGCGAAGGCTGCGGCAGCACCTCCGGCTGCAGCTGACCCCGCACCACTGAAACTGACGCACCACCTGAACTGATAGCACCACGGCCCCCGGGAACTTCCCACTTCCCCCGGGGGCCGAGGTGCGTCCGGCGCCCGTTTCCCAACGCCACCTAGGGCTTAGCTGCGGCCCGGCCAGGACACATCAGTCGATGTTCTTGACCACCCGCGCAGGAACGCCGGCGACCAGCGTGCGTGCAGGCACATCCCGGGTGACGACGGCGCCAGCGGCCACGACAGCGCCCGTACCGATGGTCACCCCCTGAGTGACCACGGCGGCTGCACCGATCCAGACGTCCGCCTCTATCACGATCGGTGCGCTGGCGGTGTACTCGCGTCGCTCGGCCAGCGGCAGCGGGTGTCCACCGGTGATGAGGCTGACCCGCGGAGCGATCATGACGTTGTCACCGATGGTGATGCCGCCGCCGTCCATGAAGGTGCAGCCCTGGTTGATGAACACATGCTTCCCGAACTTCGTGCGCAGGCCGTGCTCGGTGTAGAAGGGCGGGTAGATCGTCACCGACTCCGGCAACGGGCGACCGAAGACAACCGAGAGTAGTTCGGCGCGCGCCTCAGTGTCGCTGAACGACAGAACGTTCAGCCGGGACGTCGCGTCAGTGACTTGCGCGATCCGTTCCGCAAAGCGCGCGAATTCAGGAGTTTGGACGTACATGACCTGCTCTGTGCGGGTAGACATCCCTTGATCCCAGCAGCGCGACAGGTCTCCGATCAAACAACCCGACACACCCCAGCCACAACTCCTAGTTGTGGTCGTAGGGTCATGGCGTGGACATCGAAGCGGTACGGACCTTCGTGGCCGTCGCCGAGGCCGAGCAGTTCCAGGCCGCGGCCGACGAGCTCGGGATCAGCCAGCAGGCGGTCTCCAAGCGGATCCTGGGCTTGGAGAGAAACCTCGGGGTCTCGCTCCTGGTGCGCACCTCCCGCGGATCGCGGCCGAGCCTGGACGGGCAGGTTTTCCTCCCGCACGCCAAGAAGGTCCTGGCAGCCCTCGAGCAGGCAGAGCAGGCCGTGCGGCCCGGTAGCAGGCCCCTGCGCGTGGACGTCCTCAACCGGCGTATCGCTCCGGCGCAGGCCGTCTACCGCTTCTACCACTCACGACCGGACACGGCGCTGGAGGCGGTCACACTCGGCGAGGAGAACGCGGCTCAGGCGGCCCGGGCGGTGCTCGACGGAAGCCTCGACGCCACATTCCGGGCGCTGCCGGCGGACCAGGCCCCGGCGGAGATCAGAGCCGAACGGTTCCTGGACGTCCCTCTGCAGCTCCTGGTCGGCCCAACGCACCCGATGGCAGGAAGGGACCAGGTCCGGCCAGTCGATCTTGTCGGTCACCGCATCTGGATCCCCGGTATCAGGCCAGGCACGGAGTGGGAATTGTTCTACCGGTCGCTCTCGGAGGACTTCGGGCTGAGCATTGATGCACTCGGCCCCAACTTCGGCGACGAAGCCCTGATGGACGCACTGGCCGGCTCGGACTCTCTGGCGACCCTGGTCGGCACCGCCGACCGCTACCTGTGGCCCGACAGCTACGGCTTACGACGCATTCCTCTGCGCGAGCCGACCCCGCTGTATCCGCACGTGCTGCTCACCCGCGCCGAGCACCAGAATCCCGTACTGACGGACCTCCGCGAGTACCTACGAGCCTCACAACCGCACGTCGATGACGAGGTGTGGGTCCCCACATGGGTGGTGTCCTGATCGACCGCTCGATTCAGCAGACTCGCACTAGTGTCCTGAGTGATCCGAGTCCGCGGGCGGCTTGGCGCTGCCGTCGAGCGCGGACAGCGCATCGAGTTCGGCCTCGGTCAGCTCGAAGTCGAAGACCGCGAGGTTGTCCGTCAGCCGTTGCCGATCGGCCGACTTCGGGATCGGTACGACATCCTGCTGCGTCTCCCAGCGCAGCACGACCTGACCGGGGGAGCGTCCATGCGCTTTGGCGATCTCCTGCACCGCAGGATGCCCCAGCAGATCCGTGCCCTTGCCGAGCGGGCTCCACGCCTCCGTGACGATCCCGTGCTGCCGGTGGAACTCGCGTTCGGCCGCCTTCGTCCAGACCGGGCTGAGCTGAACCTGGTTCACCTCGGGCGCCACACCCGTCTCGTCGATCAGCCGCTGCAGGTGAGTCGGCTTGAAGTTCGACGTACCGATCGCTCGCACCAGGCCGGCGTCGCGGAGCGCGATCAGCCCCCGCCACGCCTCGACGTACCGGTCCTGGGCCGGGTTCGGCCAGTGGATAAGCAAGAGATCCAGGTACTCGACGCCGAGCTTCTCCGCGCTCGCCTCGAACGCCTGCCGCGCGCCGTCCACGCTGTGCCAGCGCTTGTTGAACTTCGACGTCACGAAGACCTCGTCCCGCGGTACGTCCTTCAGCGCCCGCCCCACCCCGACCTCGTTGCGGTAGTTCTCGGCCGTGTCGATCAGGCGGTACCCGAGCTCGAGCGCGGTCCGGACCGCCCGCTCGGCGTCGGCGTCGTTCATCGGTGACGTTCCCAGCCCGATCCGCGGCATCGCAGATCCGTGACTGAGTGTGACTGTTGGCGCCTGGCTCATTCGTCTTCTCCTTCGTCGACCGCTGCTTCGGACACGGTACGTCGATCACCGTCCGCACCCTCCGTCGCGGACCCCCGACCAGGCCGTACGGCGTACGGCGGGATGCCCTGTCTCACGCCCGCGAAGCGGGGTCCCGAACTGTCGGATCCGTGGTTCATGATGGGGGCGTGGGGCCTCGAAACACGTTGGAGGGGTGGGCAAATGAAGAACCGTCAGATCACTCTGGTGGACCTCGGTCTGGACAGTTCGTTCGACGCATCGATGACGTTCGTCCAGGGCATCACCGCGAACATCAACGCGGGCTGGAACCGCCCGGTGATCGACGTGAACTTCGTCCGCAGCCGCGACCACGAGACCGCCTTCTCGGCTCTCACCACCCCGTCGACGGTCCTGCACGTGATGGCACACGGTGACCACAGCGAGGAGCCGTCCTTCCTGTCCACCGACGGCGAGACGCAGGTGTCGCTCAAATCTCTCGCCGACTGGTTCCTCGATCACCAGTGGGGCATCGCCAGCGGAGTCGTCATCGCGGACGGCTGCAAGACCGGCATCGGCAAGTGGCAGCGCGCGATCCGGGACTGCATCCAGGACGACATCACCTACATCGGTACCAGCGCCGTCATCGGCTGGTACGAAGCCACCGTCTTCTGCTCCGCCTTTTACGGCGCCCTGGTCCGCAACCGCGGCCTCGGCCGCACCCCCGCCGAGCAAGGCTGGGACGCCGCCAACCGAGCCATCCGCGCCTACGAAACCCTCACCGACCAACGCTGCCCCTACAAGCCCGTCCTCCTCACCCCCTCCCGCCAAGCCCTCCGCTCCCTCACCGGCTGACTGCGCCTGCGCTGACCGACACGCTTTCGGGGGCTGCCGCACGCTCGGCATGTGAAACTTTTTGTGGACTCGTCGTGTCCCGACGCGGTGAAGGAACGCCACCATGAAGCTCCATCGGAACTCGCTCCTGACGGCTGCCGCGATCGTTCTGGTGCTGTACGTGGTTTCGCTGGTCACGGGCCTGCCGGCTTGGGCTG
>DASSDE010000038.1:0-3589 GCA_035697365.1 Kribbella sp.
GAGGAGCGGCGACTGTTCTATGTGGGCGTGACGCGGGCGAAGCAGCAGTTGTTCGTCAGTTGGGCGACCTCCCGCTCACCGGGCGGCCGGGGGACCCGCGGGCCGACGCGGTTCCTGGACCCGATCGGCGTCCGTACGGCCCGGTCCGAGTGGTCCCCGTCGACGTCTGTCGGCTGGGAGCGGCCCGAGCGCCCGGCGCGCTCCGAGCGCTCCGGCCGGCCGATCCCGAAGTGCCGGGTCTGCGGCAAGGGCCTGCTCGACCCCGGCGCGCGCAAGCTCGGGCGCTGCGAGGACTGCCCGTCCACGATCGACCAGAAGCTGTACGACGCGCTGCTCGAGTGGCGTACCGAGCAGGCGGAGTCGGAGAAGATGCCCGCGTTCGTCATCCTCACCGACGCCACGCTCACCGCGATCGCCGAGACCCGGCCCGCCGACGCCCAGGCGCTGCGGCAGATCCCGGGCATCGGCCACACCAAGATCACCAAGTACGGCGAACACATCCTGAATCTCTGCACCCGCTGACAAAGCTGTTGCCGAGGCACGGGATGCTGTCGCATCCTGGGAGAACAGGCCGTGTTCTGCTCCTGGCAGACGTGGCAGTTAGATGACAGAGGCAACGATCCCGGAGCGTGCGGACTGCGCCCCGGAGCGTGCCGGAAGCTCGGCCCGACCGTGAGATCCGGCCGTCCGAGCGGCAACTTCCGGCCAACTTCGCAAACTGGCGATAAATAGTTTGCGGGCTCCCAAGGGGGCGGCGTACTGTTCTTTCTGCGGTCGAAGCCTGGCCGAAAACTTCAAACACCATAGCGATCGAGCTAACCGCCCGGTTCGCCACAACGAGAGGAGGTGCCCTGGAAATGATTACCAACACGGTCAAGATGCCGTTCAGCGACGCTGTAGCGCTGCCGTGCGCCCAGATCCCGGGTGCCTCGCCGCGTCTGCACGTCGCGACCGTTGTGCTGCTGGCTTCCGGCGCTGCCCAGTTCAAGGGCGGAGCTGTCGGCGATGCGAAGTACGGCGGTTCGGGTTCTCGAGCATGGAGTCCACCGGTCTGACGAGAGTCAGAGCCGGCACCTCCAAGGCCGCGGAACCCACCAAGGGTCCCGCGGCCCTTTTGTTTGTCCACAGATTTGGGGATTACCAACCGGTAATCCTCACCGACGACAAGAGATCAGCACCAAAGTCACTGGGAGGTGACCGGAATGAGCGTGAGCTTCCTCGATGTCTTCACCGAGGTGGCAACGTCGCAGGACCTGCCCTGTCGGTCCTACGCGCCAGAACTCTTCTTCGCCGAATCGCCGGCGGACGTCGAGTACGCGAAGTCTCTCTGCACGACCTGCCCATTGCAGGCCGAGTGCCTGGCCGGAGCGCTCGAGCGTTCCGAGCCGTGGGGCGTGTGGGGCGGCCAGCTGTTCGTCCAGGGTGTGGTGGTTCCGCGCAAGCGGCCCCGCGGACGCCCGCGCAAGAGCGACACCGTTACCGCTGCCTGAACGACTACCAACCATCCGAAACGAGTCCGAACGATGACCACACAGACTTTGCCAAGGAGCAACGAAATGCATTTACTTCATGAAGACCTCGCCCGTGCTCATTGTCGTACTTCACTGAAGGCCGCAGAGCAGAACCGGCGCTTCCGCCTCGCTCACCAGATCGAGAAGGCGCAGAAGCAGGCCGAGCGGGCCGGCCGGCGAGCTGAGAGGGCCAGCGCACGCGCGCGCCTCGCACTCGCCCGCCTGGTCTGATCCACCAGAAGCACAGCCTGACCAGCTGAATCACTGAGGGGCGGCACCCAAAGGGGGTGCCGCCCCTCAGCCTTGGACGAGCAGTTGCAGCAGCCCGATCAGCGTCAGTCCGCTGACGATCTCGTGCCGGGCGATCATCCCCGCAAGCTCGGAGATCGGGACCCACTCGATCCGGTCCGACTCGTTCCGCTCGGTCGGTTCACCGACGCGGGTCGCGCTCGCCGCCCGGAACACGAAGTGCCGCGAGTCCATGATCCCGGCCGCCGGCTCCGACCGGATGAGCTCGGTCAGCCCGTCCGCGCGCCAGCCGGTCTCCTCCAGAAGCTCCCGCCCGGCCGCGGCCTCCGGAGTCTCTCCGGGCTCGATGATCCCCATCGGAATCTCCCATGCCCACGTGTCGGTCAGAAACCGGTGCCGCCACATCAGCAGCACGTGCTCGTCCCGGGTGACGACCGCCGCCGCGATGTCCTTCAGCCGTACGGCGTGGTAATCGAACCGTTTGCCGTCAGGTTGCTCGACGTCCAACCGTCGTACGCTCATCCACTGGTTGCCCCAGACTTCACCCTCAGCGTGAACCGTCCATCGCACACGGTGCAGACTAATGCCATGGCAAGTGCTACCTGTGCGTTGTGTGGTCAGCAGGCGGGGTCCGAGGAGGCGCCGCTGACGTGGGTGACGTCGTTCGAGGACGGCCGGAAGCTCCTCTACTGCGACCGCTGCTCCCGCGAGAACGTGCGCAACATCGAGGGCAAACTCGACTCCGTCTACTGGTGAGTCAGTACTGGTCGGGGACCCGCATCGCCGGCCCGCCGACGTGCAGCCCGAGCGGTTCGGCGCGACCGGACGGCTCCTCCCACGCCTCCTGCCGGCCGAGCACAGTGAGATCCAGATACCGGTAGCCGTTGTGGAAGTCCTCGATCCCACGGCCGAAGGTCGAGTACGTGTGGAAGACCTGGTCGCCGTCGCGCAGGAACGTACTGATGCCTGGCATCTCCTCACCGTTCAGGTCGGCGGTCCACGGACCGTTCGACCACGGCGTCCCCTTCTCGGTCGCCAGCTCCTTCTGCGTACGGAAGTGCAGCAGCACCGGGGCGACCCGGTCGTCGAGCGTGGCGTGGAAGTCGTAGTTGAAGTCACCCGGGTACGACGAGTACCACGGGAACGTCCACCCCATCCGCTCGCGGTACGCGGCGAGCTTCTCGTACGGCGCCCGCGAGACCGCCGCCAGCGACGTGTTCCGGACGTGCAGCTGCCGCAGGTTGCCGATCTCGTCCGCGGCTGACGAGCAGCTCGAGCACGACTCGTCCCAGTCCGGCGCGTACATGAAGTGGTGGATCACCAGCTGGTCCCGCCCCTCGAACAGGTCCAGCAGCCCGACCGGCCCGTCCGGGCCGTCGAAGGTGTACGGCTTCGTAACCCGAACCATCGGCAGCCGCCGCCGCTCGGCGTTCAGGCGGTCCTTGGCCTTGGTCACCCCCTTCTCCAGCCTCAGCAGCTCCCGGCGGGCCACCAGCCAGTCGTCTGCCGACACGACCTCAGGGAGGTTTCCGAACGTCGTCATCACCATCTCCGCTTCTCGAGGAAGAACTTCTCTCTCTAGGTATGTCGATGCTGAGCGGCTCCACTCGACGCCTGGGTGAAGACACTCCTGGGAAAGGACCGGAACCATGACTCTCACGCTCGAGGCGGACCCGGTGGCCACCGGCCGGCGGCAGTGGATCGCGCTCGGTGTCCTGTGCCTGGCGACGCTGCTGGTGTCGCTGGACCTGTTCGTGATGCTCCTGGCCGTACCGGCCGTCACGAGCGCGCTCGGGGCCACCAGCGCTCAGCAGCTCTGGATCCTCGAC
>DASSDE010000039.1:0-3532 GCA_035697365.1 Kribbella sp.
CGAGGAGAAGCCTGATGGCTACCCGTACGCCCGTTACCCCGTTCTACGCGATCGCCGGCGCCGGCGACCTCGCGGTCGAGAAGGTCCGCGCCGTGCGCGTCGACGTGACCGCGCGGTTCGCCAAGCTCGACCAGAAGGCGCTGCAGACCGAGCTCACCAAGGAGCTGGCCAAGGCGCAGGACGAGCTGACCAAGCGCTTCGAGGCGATCGTCGCCGACGCGCGGACGGCCCCGGCGAAGCTCCGCGAGCTGCCCAAGACCGCGCAGTCCGGCCTGACCATGGTGCTCGGGCAGGCCGAGGAGACGTACGAGGACCTGGCCGGGCGCGGCAAGGACCTGGTCGAGCGGATCCGCCACCAGCAGTCGACCGAGGACCTGGTCGGCACCGCCAAGACCACGGTGAGCAAGGCCAAGGCCACGCGTACCACCGCGAAGAAGACCGCCCAGTCCGCCTCGCGGAACGTGAAGGCGACCGCGACCAGCGCCCGCAAGACCGCGAAGGCCACCGCCAAGGCGGCCGAGTCCGCGGCCGGCAAGATCGGCGACTGATCGCGACAGACAGTGACGATTCACCCACTACCGGATGAATCTTGGCCCGTGCGGTCCCCAGCTGCGGCTGAGCAGCGGTGGGCCGCCCGGCTGTCGGTTAGGCTCGTAACATGAGCATCTGGCAAAGCCTGATCCCCGGATTCACAGATCCGCTGTCGGTGATCTGGTGGGTCCTGATGGCCATCAAGCTGGTCGCGCTCGCCGATGCGCTCCTGCGGCCACGGGCGGTCTTCATCGCCGCCGACAAGCTCACCAAGCCCGGCTGGGTGCTGATCCTGGCTGTTTTCGCCGTCAGTCAGGTCTTCCAGCACTGGTTGAGCTTCTTCGGCCTGATCGGCATCGTGGCGTCCGCCGTCTACCTCGTCGACGCCCGCCCGGCCCTGCGCGCCGCCACCGGCCGCGGCCGCGGCGGCTGGGGTGCCCTCCGCCGCCGCCGGGGCCCCCGCCCCCTGTAACAGCGCTACGAGCGGTAGACGATGACCTTGTCGCCGACGTGGACGTCGTCGAAGAGGACCTTGATCTTGGCCAGGTCGCGGACGTTCACGCACCCGTGCGAGGCGCCGTTGTAGCCGCGGGCGGCGAAGTCCGACGAGTAGTGCACCGCCTGGCCACCGCTGAAGAACATCGCGTACGGCATCTTCGAGTCGTACAGCTTGGAGACGTGGTTCCGGCTCTTCCAGCCGACCGTGAAGCTGCCTTCGCGGGTCGCGGTCTTCACTGCGCCGAACCGGACGTCCATCTGCATCTTCACCACACCGTCGACGACGTAGCGCAGCTGGCGGGTGGACTTGTCGATGCACAGCGCCACACCGGTCGCGCACCGCGGGTCGAGCTTCTTGCCGTTCACCACCGGGGCCGGCGGGTACAGCTCGGTCCGGGTCGGCTCGTGGGTGACCTTGACCAACTGGTCCCAGCTGTTCTGGTCGAGGTAGCCGAGCTGGGGGATGCCCTTCGACTTCTGGAACTTCTTCACCGCGGATCGGGTCATGGTCCCGAAGTCGTTGTCCAGGTACCGCTTGTCGAGCAGCTTCAGCTGCACCAGGCGGGCCTCGACCTTGCGGACGTTCGTCCCGCTGGAGCCGTTCTTCCACAGCGCCTTGGGGTAGATCGGCAGCTCACCGCTGATCTCGAACGGCGCCGCCTGCACATCGGCGGTGCTCGCGGTCGCGCTGGTTCCAGCACTCAGCAGTGCAGCAAGCACTCCCCCGACGACCAAGGTCGACAGCATCTTGCGAATCATCAGCCCGCGCATCGGACACCCTCCGTAAGCCCCGTTCCTACACTTGTAGGACGTCCCCACTGCCGAAAAGGTTGGCATCTCAGCTTACCGGAGGAGCCGGTCCATGCAGATCGCCCACAAAACCGTGCGCCTCGGCACCGAGCTCGCGTACCGCGAAGCAGGCGAAGGCCCCCCAATCGTCTTCCTGCACGGCAACCCCACCTCGTCGCATCTCTGGCGCAACATCCTCGGCCCGCTGTCGACCCTCGGCCGCTGCCTCGCACCCGACCTGGCCGGGATGGGCTCGTCCGGTCCGTCGGACGCGCCCGCGGAGCTGCGCTACCGGTTCATCGATCACCGGCGGTACCTCGACGCGTTCTTCGCGGCACTCGGCCTGGACCGCGACGTGGTCCTGGTCGGGCACGACTGGGGCGGGGTGCTGGCGGTCGACTGGGCGCGACGGCACCCGGACGCGGTCCGCGGGATCGCATACCTGGAGACGTTGGTCGCGCCGGTCACCTGGGACAGTCCGAACGCGCCGGCACCAGCGCTGTTCCGGCGGCTGCGGGGTCCGGAAGGCGAGCGGCTCGTACTGACGGACAACGTTTTCGTCGAGGCCGTACTGCCGAGCGGCACGCTGCGTACGCTGACCGCCGACGAACTGGCCGCGTACCGGTCGCCGTACGTCGAGCCCGGCGAGGGCCGCCGTCCGATGCTGACCTGGGCCCGCGAGATCCCGATCGACGGTACGCCGGCCGACGTACACGCGATCGTGACGGCGAACGCCGCGTGGATGGCGAGCTCGCGGGTACCGAAGCTGTTCGTCAACGGCGACCCCGGCGCCCTGCTGACCGGACCGCTGCGCGAGCTGTGCCGTCGTTGGCCGAACCAACGGGAGGTGACGGTCGCCGGACTGCACTTCCTGCCCGAGGACTCGGCGCCGGAGATCGCCGCCGCACTGCTGGACTGGATTCCCACCTGTTGAAGGAGAGTTGTCATCGACATCGTGTTGAGTACTGCGGATATCACCACCGTTCCTGCTGATGCGATCGTGAACGCAGGCCATCATGCGTTGCGCGGTGGCGGTGGGGTGGACGGGGCGATCCATCGCGCCGGCGGGCCGGCGATTCTCGCGGAGCTGATCGAGCGGTACCCGGACGGTACTCCGACCGGTACGGCGGCGTGGACCGGCGCCGGCGCACTACCGGCGACGTACGTCATCCATGTCGTCGGGCCGAACTACACCGCCGGCCAGCGGGATCCGGCGTTGCTCGAGTCCTGCTACCGCAACGCGCTGCGGATCGCGGACGAACTGGGAGTACGGACGATGACGCTGCCCGCGGTCTCGGCCGGAATCTACGGCTGGCCTGCACAATCCGCCGCGGACCTCGCCGTCCAGACGCTGCGCCGGACCGCGACAGACGTGGAGACCGCGACCTTCTGCCTCGTGAATCCCTCGCTGTACAAGGCGTTCCAGAACGCAACAGCGGCCGGGGAGTAGCTCCCCGGCCGCCGCATGCGGTCAGCTCACTTGCTGTAGACGACGACCTTGTCGCCGACGTGCACCCGGGCGAAGACCCAGGCGACCTTCTTCTTGTCGCGGACGTTCACGCAGCCGTGCGAGGCGCCGTTGTAGCCGCGGGCGGCGAAGTCCGACGAGTAGTGCACCGCCTGGCCGCCGCTGAAGAACATCGAGTACGGCATCTTCGAGTGGTAGAGCGACGAGACGTGGTTCTTGGACTTGCGGTAGACCTTGAAGACGCCG
>DASSDE010000040.1:0-11518 GCA_035697365.1 Kribbella sp.
CGCGGGACGCGCTGTTCGAACCGATTTTCGGTAACTGTCGGCGGGAGCGCCTAAGGTGTTGGGTGATGACTACGCTGTTCTCGCCTGATGAGCTCCCGGTGCCGCTGGAGGAGCCGAAGACGTCCCGCCCCGACCCGGACAAGCTGCTCGAAGGGCTGAATCCGCAGCAGCGGGCGGCGGTCGTGCACGCCGGCAAGCCGCTGCTGGTGGTCGCCGGTGCGGGCTCGGGCAAGACCCGGGTGCTGACCCGCCGGATCGCGTACCTGCTGGCCGCGCGGGACGCGCATCCCGGGTCGATCCTGGCGATCACGTTCACCAACAAGGCCGCAGCCGAGATGCGCGAGCGGGTGGTGGAGCTGGTCGGGCCGCGGGCGAAGATCATGTGGGTCTCGACGTTCCACTCCTCGTGTGTGCGGATCCTCCGCCGCGACATCAAGCGGTTCGGGATCAGCTCGACGTTCTCGATCTACGACGACACCGACTCCCGGCGGCTGATGACGCTGGTCTGCCGCGAGCTCGACCTGGACGTCAAGCGCTACAACCCGCGCGCCGTGCTGAACTGGATCTCCACCCAGAAGAACGAGTTGATCGACCACGAGACGGCCGCCTCGAAGGCGGAGAACCATCTCGAGCAGACCTACGCCGAGTGCTACAAGATCTACCAGGAGCGGCTCGCCCAGGCGAATGCACTGGACTTCGACGACCTGCTGATGACCACGGTCAACCTGCTGCAGGCCTTCCCCGAGGTCCGGGAGTACTACCGCCGCCGCTTCCGTCACGTGCTCGTCGACGAGTACCAGGACACGAACCACGCGCAGTACACGCTGATCCGGGAGCTCTGCGGCGAGGACGAGCCGACCGCCGACGGTCCGACCGTGCCGCCCGCGGAGCTGATGGTGGTCGGTGACTCGGACCAGTCGATCTACGCGTTCCGTGGTGCGACGATCCGCAACATCCTCGCCTTCGAGGAGGACTTCACCGGCGCCGAGACGATCCTGCTCGAGCAGAACTACCGCTCCACCCAGACGATCCTGACCGCCGCGAACGCGGTGATCTCGCGCAACGAGGGCCGCAAGGCGAAGAACCTCTGGTCCGACCAGGGGCAGGGCGAGCAGATCGCGGTGTACGTCGCCGACAACGAGCACGACGAGGCGCAGTTCGTCGCCGACGAGATCGACCGGCTCTCCGACGCCGAGTCCGTGAAGCCGTCCGACGTGGCGGTGTTCTACCGGACCAACGCGCAGTCCCGGGTGTTCGAGGAGGTCTTCATCCGCACCGGCCATCCGTACAAGGTGGTCGGCGGCGTCCGGTTCTACGAGCGCAAGGAGGTCCGCGACGCGCTCGCGTACCTGCGCGTCCTGGTGAACCCGGAGGACACGGTCTCGCTGCGCCGGATCATGAACGAGCCGAAGCGCGGGATCGGCGACCGCGCCGAGGCCGCGATCGAGGCGCTCGCCCAGCGGGACCGGATCTCGTTCGCGCAGGCGATGCGCCGGGCGCAGGACGCGCCGGCGATGGCGTCGCGTTCGGTGAACGCCGTGCAGGCGTTCGTGGACATCCTCGACGAGTTGACCGCGATGGTGGACTCGGGCGCCCCGCCGGACGACATCCTCGACGTCGCGCTGCACCGCTCGGGGTATTACGAGACCCTGCAGAAGTCCCCCGACCCGCAGGACGAGACCCGCCTGGAGAACCTGGACGAGTTCATCTCGGTCGCCCGGGAGTTCGTCGAGGAGCGGACCGCGGCGGGCGAGCCGGCCGATCTGCAGGCGTTCCTCGAGCGGGTCGCGCTGGTCGCCGACGCGGACCAGATCCCGGACCCGGCGAGCGATGGCGTGGTCACGCTGATGACCCTGCACACCGCGAAGGGCCTGGAGTTCCCGGTCGTGTTCCTGACCGGCATGGAGGACGGTGTCTTCCCGCACTCCCGGTCGCTGACCGACCTGAAGGAGTTGGAGGAGGAGCGTCGGCTCGCGTACGTCGGCATCACCCGGGCGCGGCAGCGGCTGGCGATCTCCCGGGCTGCCGTGCGTTCGGCGTACGGCGCTCCGCAGCACAACCCGCCGTCGCGGTTCCTGGAGGAGATCCCGTCCGAGCTGCTCGACTGGCGCCGAGACGAGTCCGCGATCACCCGCTGGTCCGGCACCGGCACCGGCACGAGCCGCGGCAGTGGGATCCCGAGCCGCTACGAGCCGACCCGCAAGTCGGCCTCGGATAAGCCCGTGATCAGCCTGAACCCGGGCGATCGGGTGGTGCACGACAGTTTCGGCATGGGCACCGTCGTGGTGGTCCGCGGCGAGGGTCAGCAGGCCCAGGCGGACATCGACTTCGGCTCGGAAGGCGTCAAACGCCTCCTGCTCCGCTACGCACCCGTAGAAAAGATCTGAGTCAACTTCTTGGTCTTGTCCGTTGCATCTGGGCCGGAGATTGAGACAATCAAGGATCTTCGGCCCCTCCCCGGAAGTGCGTCCCCATGTCCAAGTCGTCCGCTGCCGGCCGCCGTATCATCCTGGCGGGAGCCAATCCTGGCCTGCGGCTGTTCGACGAGAACGGCAAGGTCACGGCGTACGCGTCGATCTGGATGGTCGACTGGTCGATCCGCGGCTCCGGGACCGCGGTCGTGCTCTGGTTCGACGGCATCGTCCGGGTGGTCTCCGAGGACGTCGACCTGGCCGCGTGGCTGGAGCGGTACTTCGTCCGCTCGTTTCTCGAGGTGCAGGGCCTGTCCTGGCACGAGCCGGCCGTTGAGCGTGACCTCGTCCAGGTCTCGATGAACCTGGCCGACGGGCTGAGCGCGAAGGCCGCGGACATCCAGATCGAGATGGGTGGCGTCCTGGACCGGCGGCTGTTCGCGACCGACAACTTCCAGCTCGCCGAAGGCAACCACAGCCTCAGCCTGGTGATCGCCCCGGTCCGCTCCGCCACGGTCTCCATCGGCGGCGCCTCGGTCCCCGGCTTCGTCCAGGTGGACGGCTCGCCGGACCGCCCCGGTTCCTCAGCCTTCCTCACCACCGCCGAAATCTGGCAACGCTAGACCCAGGGGCCGGGATACAGCACCGCCGGATCCCCGATCCGGTACGTCGGCATCGGCTCGTCCAGCCACGCCTGCTGAACCGCCACTCCCGTCTGCGCCTCGAGATGCGCGAGGCACAGCGGGATGTCAGTGCCCGGCTCAGGTTCGGGCCCGATCGCCCACGCGGGCCGCGTGTCGAACTGCACCTCGTAGGGGTAATACGCCGCCACCGCGTTGAATCTCGCCGTGATGCGGCCGTCCTTGGCCTCGGTCAGCTGTCCATCGGTGTTCTGGTTCCAGTACACGCTGAAGAAGTGGCCGTCGAGCGAGCAGCGCCTGGCGACCTCGGGGATCGAGCCGGTCCAGCCGTTGTTTTCCATCACGACGGTGAACCCATCGACCTGGCGCAACTGGACCTGAAAGATGAGGTTCGGGTAGGAGCCGTTCTGGAGTTCGGCGGCCTCGAGGAAGGTGAGGTCTCCGAGTGCGGCTTCGGCTCCGTAGGCCTCGAGCAGCAGCGTGTTCGGACTCGTACTGACGGCGATCGTCGCGTCGATCCGGTTGGCCCAGTCGTACTCAGTCAGCTGACGGCCCACCAGTTGTCCATTCGAGGAGTGGGGCGGGGGTCGCCGTCGAGGGTGCGTTGGAGGCGGAAGAGATAGGCGGCGATGCCGGCGGCGCCTTGCATCCAGCCGACGCCGGGTGGGAGGAGGGGGTCCGGGGCGGTGTGTTCGAGGAAGCGCCAGTAGCCGTCGGGGTAGGCGTGGTGGACGAGCGTGTCACCCATCAGTACGGCGAACTCCAGGTCCTGGTCGGCGCGGTGGCGGTGCCAGGTGTCCAGGAAGGTGTCGCCGACGCCGGCTGTGCCGCAGCAGCGGCCGTCGTTGTCCCAGAAGCCGGGGTGCAGGCGCTCGGGGATCCCGGAGTAGCGAACGCCGTCCAGACACCGGCTGTGCCACGTTCGCGGCGTCTCACCGGCGATTTGCGGTACGTCGGCGTACTCGAGCGCGCTGAACGTCAATGATGTCCCGGCGCCGCCGTGGCACCAGTTGAACGTGTACTCGTCGCCGTGCCGTTCCGCCCACGGGATCACCCGCGGTACCCGGAAGCCTCGGTCGTTCGTGACCCCGAGCGTCACCAGGTGCTCGGCCCCGCGGCGCGCGACGTCGACGAGCTCCGGCCGTTCGAGCTCGACCCCGGCCACCGCGAGCGCCGCGACGATCCCGGCGAGACCGTGCGAGAAGTTGGGCATCGCGGTCGACTCGTCGCTGCGGAACCGCCGGGACACGAACTCCCAGTTGACGCCGGTGGGCAGTTCCTCTCGTTCGCCGAGCAGCAGGTCAACCGCCCGGTTCGCAAGCTCGCGCGCGACTTTGCTGGCCTCAGGCGCGTGCCGCATCGCCCAGAGCGACCCGAGCAGGATCGCGCCGGTCCCGAGCGTGACGTCGTTGGCGACCGCGCCGGGCGCGTACCGTGGTTCGTCCAGGAAGGCTTCCGGCCAGCCGTTGCCGGTGGCAATGGTCTCCAGCCGCCTGAGGATGTCGCTCGTACCGGGTTGGTCGAGTGCGGTCAGGACACCGATCGAGCTGACCAGCCCGTCGAAGAACGTGGTGCTCGTGGTCGTCGGAATCCTGGTGCGGATCCGGTCGGCGATGCCGTTGGCCAGGTCCTGTTCGGGCTGCGTCAAGTTGCGGGTCAGGTGGAGCTCCGCAAGCAGGTACGCCAGTCCTCCGATCCCGCTGTGCATGCTGTCGACGAACTCGTCGGGCTTGCCGCCGCCACCGAACTCCGGAATCCACGGCCCGTCGTCGTCCCATCGGACCTGCTGCAGGATCCAGGACCAGGATGTCTCCGCGAGCTCGCCGTACGTCATGGCTTGGCGTTCCGGAGCCGGATGCCGCTCCACTCGAGGGTGCTGGCAACCGCGGCGGCCCAGAAGTCGTGCAGCCGTTCCAGGACGCGCAACTGGATCCCTGCCTCCTCATGCAGTGTGAACAGGTCGCCGACGCGCTCCGGCGGCCCCAGCGGCCGTACGTCGACGGTGGCGACCACCGCGGCGTCGTGGTCGGTGAAGTCGGCCGCGGACAGACGATAGGCGTACAGCTCGACCGAGCGCATCGCGTCCAGCCAGCCGTACTCGACCGCGTGCACGCGAGTGCCGGAGCCGGCGCCGATGATCCGGTCGCGGTCCTCGGGAGTGGTGCCCGGTCCGACCCAGGCCATCGCGCGCGGGCATTGCCGCGGGAACCAGTAGTCCGGTGCCCGGTCATGACCGACAGCCCAGACGTACGCCTCCGCCTGCCGCGCGGTCTTGGCGACGTGCGGCCGGAAGATCTCGATGGTCGGGTCCTCGGAGAAGTGCAGGACCTCGCCGGCAGCCGGGCGCATGCGCCGCAGCTTAGCGCTGGGGCGCGGTCAGCGCTCCGGTAGTGTCACATCGAGGTGTACGGGTCCAGTCCGCAGTGGTTGCGCAACCAGGGGTCCGGGTCGATCGCCGAGCCGCCGTCCGGGTGCACCTCGAAGTGCATGTGCGGACCGGTCGTGTTGCCGGTCATGCCAACCGCGCCGACCTGGTCACCGGCGTACACGGTCTCGCCGACGGAGACGCTGAACTTCGACATGTGGTTGTACCAGGTGACCGTGCCGTCCTCGTGCCGGACGCGAACCTGGCGGCCGTACGGGCCGGCCCAGTCGGCGAAGATCACCACGCCCTTCATCACCGAGCTGACCCGGGTGCCGATCGGGGCGGCGAAGTCGAGGCCGGTGTGGTTGTGTGCCCAGCGGTTGCCGCCCTGACCGAACGTCGCGGTGATGTGGTAGCCGGTCAGCATGATCTGGCAGCGGCTCGCGGACTCGCGGGCCTTCTTCTCGGCCGCGGCGGTCTTGGCCTTCGCCAGGGCCAGCGCGTTCGCCCGCTTGGCGGTCAGGGCCTTGGTGGCGGTCAGCTTCGCGGCCCGGGCCTTGGCCAGCTGGGACGCCGCGGACTGCTTCTTGGTGGTCGTTGTGTCGGCCAGCTGGACCCGGGAGGAGTCACGGGTGGCGAGCTGGCGCGCCTCGATGCGAGCCGTGGTGATACCGGACAGCTGCTGCCCGCTGTTCAGGCTGAGGGCCGCGAGGTTGACCGCGGAGTTCGCCTGGGTCGGTGACGCCAGGGTGCTGTGGCTGAAGCCGACAGCTCCGGCTGCCGCGGCGAGCGCGGCGGTCAATCCGACGATCTGGGAACTGCTGGGGGTATTACGCCTGGCAACGCGATGCTTGGCACTCTGACGCCCTGCGCCGGACTTGCGCGCAGTGTTGCCTGGCGTGACGCGGTCTCCCGCGGCACGGTGCTGGGACACAACGTGGCCTTTCGGTCACAGGGGAGGGGCTACTGCTCTGCTTTGCTGCCCGCTCGGAGGGTTTGTTCCCCGGGAGGACTCACAGACCATAACGGAAGGGTCACAGGGTGACAAACCCCGCCACCCCCTTTTTCCGGGCTCCTTCACGAAACTTTTGCATGCGCGGCTGCACGTGCATCCGCCACAAGCGCTCAGAACGCTGCCCTGTCAGGCAGTTCGAGGCTCCTCGTCCAGGTGGGCCAGCATGCCGGTGATCCGGTGCACGACCGCACCGTGGAACGGCAGGGACAGGTGACCCACGCCGTGCACCCGGACGTTGTCCGCCAGCAGATCGGGGTGCCGGATCCGGGCCCGGCGCTGCGGCACGATCAGCTGGTCGACATCGCTGTAGAACGCGACGAACCGGGTCCGGCAGTCCGTTGCGGGCTCGGCGAGCTCGGCCATCAGGTCGCTGTCCGGCCGGACCTGCTTGACCAGCGGCCAGGGCAGCAGCTTCGCGGCCATCGTGCCCTGGTGCGGTGTGCCGAGCGTGACGCAGGTGTGGACGCGGGCGTCGCCGCCGAGCCGCTGGATGTAGTACCGCGCGATCAGTCCGCCGAGGCTGTGCCCCACGACATGGATCTGGTCCGACCCCGAGGCCTCGCAGATCGCCTCGATCTCGCGGCCCATCCGCTCGGCGGTCCGCCGTACGTCGAGCGTGAGCGGCGAGTACGAGAACGTGTGGATGCTGCCGAAGCCGCGACGGACCAGGTGCCGGCGCATCAGCGCGAAGATCGTGTGGTTGTCGATGATCCCGTGCGCCAGCAGGATCGGCGTACCGGCGGCCCGTACGTCGCTGACC
Source organism: Kribbella sp. (assembly GCA_035697365.1). Lineage (GTDB taxonomy): Bacteria > Actinomycetota > Actinomycetes > Propionibacteriales > Kribbellaceae > Kribbella. The sequence goes on from DASSDE010000040.1 coordinate 7,193, forward strand.
AGCAGGCCGCGCTGGGCCGGGCCGAGGCCGGTGAGGTTCAGCCGGGCGGGCAGCGCCGGTGTGCGGCCGATCAGGCCGAGCGGGTACATCGCGAGATGCGTGGTGAGCCAGCCGAGCTCGACGGCCGCGCCCTGCAGTACCCGCGGCGAGAGCGCGGAGCGGGCACCGTACGCGAGTCCGTCCAGCGCGCCGCGGAGGCCGTCCTGAAAGTCGCCCATGAGGCGCCTCCTCACCAAACCAGACCCCCCGGTGGTCCGATCACTTTCAACGGTAACCGGTTCCCGTCCCGCGTGTGGGGGAACACACGCGTCTGTGTCTTATCCGTGAGTAACCGGCCGGGTTAGCCTGCGGACATGCCTGCTACGAGTCCGTTGCGCGTTGTCGTCGCCAAGCCTGGTCTGGACGGTCACGACCGCGGTGCCAAGGTCGTCGCCCGCGCGCTGCGGGACGCCGGCATGGAGGTGATCTACACCGGGCTGCACCAGACCCCGGAGCAGATCGTCGAGACCGCGATCGCCGAGGACGCGGACGCGGTCGGGCTGTCGGTGCTGTCCGGCGCGCACATGACCCTGTTCAAGCGGGTCCGCGAACTGCTCGCCGAGCGGGACGCCGAGGACATCGTGGTGTTCGGCGGCGGGATCATCCCGGACGCCGACCTGCAGCCGCTGGCCGAGCTCGGCGTGCACAAGATCTTCACCCCGGGTGCGACCACCACCGAGATCGTCGAGTGGGTCCGGTCGAACGTCGGCGACGCGTCCGCCTCGCCCGCCTGAGCACCCGTACCGGAGTTGTGAATCCGCTCCGGAGCGTAATGACGACTGCTTGGAGTCGTTCTGAACAGTCATGCCCTCTTCAGCAACGCTACTGATCAGTAATACCGAATCGTTAAGAAATACCTGGTTGTGCGGGCTTCCCAAACGCGGTCGCATACAGCCATGCGGCTGACCGTTTCAGAGACCGCCGGACGAGGCTGTGTGTGGCTCAGAACACATCGGCCGGTTCTCGGTTACTGTCCGGACAGGGCGGATCGCAGCGCGGTGGGGGACTGCGACCGGCTGCCGCAGGACCCAAGCGATGTCCCATCGGAGAGGGCAGGTAAACGATGAGGTTTGAACGATCACACGCACGCAGGACGGCGTTCGTCGCCGTCGCAGGCAGCCTTGCGCTGCTTGCCACGGCGTGTGGTAGTGGCGATGACGGAAGCAGCAGCAGCGGGGGCAGCTCGGCCGGGGCGCTCGATGGCCGGGGCCCGATCACTCTTGCCAGCGGCAAGGACACGTCCGGGAACCTGCAGAACCAGCTGGACGCCTGGAACGCGTCGCACCCGAACGAGAAGGTCGAGCTGAAGGAGCTGCCCGAGGACGCTGACGCGCAGCGCCAGCAGATGGTGCAGAACGCCCAGGCCAAGTCGGACGCGTACAGCGTTCTGGTCATGGACGTGGTCTGGACGTCGGAGTTCGCCGCGAACCAGTGGATCACCCAGATCCCCGAGGACAAGGTGCCGGACCTCGGCAAGCTGCTCCCGGCGACCGTGGAGACCGCGAAGTACCGCGACAAGCTGTACGCGGTCCCGATGACCTCCGACGGCGGCCTGCTCTACTACCGCAGCGACCTGCTCAAGCAGGCCGGTGTCACCGAGCCCCCGAAGACCTGGGACGAGATGAACGCCGACTGCAAGAAGGTCCAGGCGCTGCCGGCCGGCAAGACCATCGGCTGCTACGCGGGCCAGTTCGAGAAGTACGAAGGCCTGACGGTGAACTTCTCCGAGGCGGTCAACTCCGCCGGCGGTGACATCGTCGACAAGGACGGCAAGCCGAACGTCAACACGCCCGAGGCCAAGGCCGGCCTCGAGCAGCTGGTGAACGACTTCAAGTCCGGGGTGATCCCGAAGGCCGCGATCACCTACAAGGAGGAGGAGAGCCGCCGCGCGTTCCAGGACGGCAAGCTGCTCTTCCTGCGCAACTGGCCGTACGTGTACGCGCTGGCGAACAAGACCGACGGCTCCTCGAAGATCGCCGGCAAGTTCGCGGTGGCGCCGCTGCCGGGCAAGACCGGCCCCGGTGTCTCCTCGCTGGGCGGTCACGACTACGCGATCAGCTCGTTCGCCAAGAACAAGGCGACCGCGATCGACTTCATCAACTTCATGGCGAGCGAGGCCCGCCAGAAGGCGAACGTCGAGAAGACCTCGCAGGCTCCGACCTGGGCGTCGCTGTACGACGACCCGGCGCTGCAGAAGCAGTTCCCGTACCTGACGCCGCTGAAGGCCTCGATCGAAGGCGCGAAGCCGCGTCCGAAGGTCGTCAAGTACGGCGACGTCACCGCCGCCATCCAGGCAGCGGCGTACGACGCGCTGAGCCTGAAGACGCCGCCGGACAAGGCGCTGTCCGACCTGCAGACCAAGCTGCAGTCGCTCATCACGAACTGATCGTCGTGCCGGGGCCGGTGGGTGGAGCAGTAGTGGCCACGCACCGGCCCCGGCCCGTCCCCTGCCCGGGTGGCTGCCCGGGAAGCAAAAGGAGTCTCAGGTGACTGAAAGTGCGCCGGTCCCGGAACGACCGGCCAAGAAACCGAAGCGCGTGCAGCGCTTCGACGAGGGCACCGGCCGGCTGGCCGCGATCCTGCTCTCACCGACGCTGGTCGTACTGGCCCTCGTCGTCCTGTTCCCGATCATCTCGGCGCTGCGCGAATCGCTGTTCCAGAGCGGTCAGCACCTGGACGCGAACGGGTTCGTGGTGCAGGGATCGCAGTGGGTCGGGCTGCAGAACTACGCCGACATCTTCCGCGGCGACACCGGGCACCGGTTCTGGAACGCGTTCTACAACACGACGTTCTTCACCGTGGTCTGCGTCGTCCTGGAGACCATCCTCGGCGTCGCGATGGCGCTGATCATGCACAAGGCCTTCAAGGGCCGCGGCATCGTCCGGGCCAGCATCCTGGTTCCGTGGGCGATCCCGACCGTCATCTCCGCGCTGCTGTGGAAGTGGATCTTCCAGGCGGACGGCGTTGCCAACGGCATCATCGGCACCCAGATCCTGTGGTCGACCGAGGGCTGGCAGTCCAAGCTCTCGGTGGTGATCGCGGACACCTGGAAGACCGCACCGTTCATCGGCCTTCTGGTCCTGGCCGGGCTGCAGACCATCCCGGCCGAGGTCTACGAGGCCGCCAAGGTGGACGGCGCCAACGTGATGCAGACCTTCCGGCGGATCACGCTGCCGCTGGTGAAGCCGGCGCTGCTCGTCGCAGTGCTGTTCCGGATCCTCGACACACTGCGGATCTTCGACCTGCCGTTCGTGCTCGTCGGTGCGCACAAGAACTCGGTGGAGACGCTGTCGATGCTCGCGTTCGACGAGGCCGGCAACGTCAGATACGGACCGGCGGCCGCGTACGCGACCGTGTTGTTCGTGTACGTCGCCGTGGTCGCCTACATGTTCGTGAAGATCCTCGGCGCGGACGTGATCGGTGAGGCGCGGGCCAAGAAACCCGGCGGCAAGCGCCGGAAGAAGAGTGGTGGCTCGGGCACCGCGGTGGGATCGGCCGCCGTCACGCTGAATGCCGCGTCCGGTTCAGGGAGGACTGTCTGATGGCTTCCGAGATCCCGCAGGCGCGGGCCGGCGAGAACGCCGCCCTGAAGCGCTGGCTGCCGCTGCTCGGCGTCGCGATCATCGTGATCTACTGCCTGGCGCCGTTCTACTGGATGGTGGTCTCGGCGTTCCGGCGGCCGTCCGACCAGTTCTCGAACAAGTTCATTCCGGCACCGTTCTCGATCCAGAACTTCAAGGACGTGTTCAGCGGCTCGAACGGTTTCGGCCGGGGCCTGCTGAACAGCCTGATCGTGGCCGGGACGGTGACGATCCTGACCCTGATCATCGGCATGATCGCGGCGTACACGCTGGCCCGCCTGGACTTCAAGGGCAAGAACATCGTGCTGGCGGTCATCATCACCACCTCGATGTTCCCGGGCATCTCGATCGTCGTACCGCTGCTGAAGCTGTTCGTCGACATCAAGTGGATCAACACGTACCAGGCGATGATCGTGCCCAGCCTGTCGTTCGCGCTGCCGCTGGCGGTGTGGAACCTGACCGCGTTCTTCCGGCAGATGCCGCAGGAGCTCGAGCAGGCCGCGATGGTGGACGGCTGTACGCCGGCCCAGGCGTTCCGCAAGGTGATCATCCCGCTCGCGGCACCGGGTGTGTTCACCACCGCGATCATCACGTTCATCGCGGCCTGGAACGAGTTCCTGATCGCGCTGAGCATGACCAACAAGAAGTCGGTCCAGACCGCGAACGTGATCATCTCGCAGTTCACCGGTACGACCGGCCGCGACCA
>DASSDE010000041.1:0-2582 GCA_035697365.1 Kribbella sp.
GCCGGCCGATCAGTTCGCGAACGGTCAGCTGCTCGCGACGGGCCAGGGTGACGATCAAGGTGTAGCGGCTCTTCGCCCCCTCGATCTCGTCCTCGTCCGGCAGGTCGGCCGGGAGTTGCCGGTCGAGCGGCAGATCCTCCGGCGCCACCCGCAGCGTCTTCGCCAACTGGGCCCGCGCGTACTCCGGCCGGATCAGCTCGTCCAGCTGACGCTCCAGCCGCTGCGCCTCCTCGACCGTGCCACCGATCACCGGGACGATCCCGGGCAGGATCTTGATCGTCGACGGGTCACGCCCCAGCGCCGCCGTCCGCGCCTTCAGATCCTGGTAGAACGCCTGCGCGTCCTCCAGGGTCTGCTGTGCGGTGAACACCGCCTCGGCGTACCGCGCGGCCAGGCCCTTGCCGTCCTCGGACGACCCGGCCTGCACGATCAGCGGACGCCCTTGTGGCGACCGCGGCAGGTTCAGCGGGCCGCGGACCTGGAAGTGCCGTCCGACGTGATCGATCGGCGCCACCCGGTCGTTGACCGCACAGACCCCCTCCTCCTTGTCCGCGATCGCGGCATCGTCCTGCCACGAATCCCACAACTGGTAGGCGACCTCGAGGAACTCCGCCGCCCGCTCGTACCGCTGCGCATGCGCCGGCTGCTCCGCGAGATTGAAGTTCAGCGCCGCCTCCGGACCGGCCGTGGTCACCACGTTCCAGCCCGCGCGCCCACCGCTCACATGGTCGACGCTGGCGAACCGCCGCGCGAGGTTGTACGGATTGTTGTACGTCGTCGACGCGGTGGCGATCAGCCCGATCCGGGACGTCACCGCGGCCAGGGCGGTCAGCAACACGGTCGGCTCCAGCGACCCGGCCGGCCGCCGGCCGACATTTCCGATCAGCACCGGCGAGTCGGCGAAGAACACCGAGTCGAAGCGACCGCGCTCGGCGATCCGCGCCAGCTCCTGATAGTGCTCCACCGACGTGTTCGCGAACGGATTGCTCTCCGGCAGCCGCCACGAGGCCTCGTGGTGCCCGGTACTCATCAGGAACGCGTTCAAATGCAACTGCCTGCTCACAACGAAACCCCCAAAGCGTCGAGAAGCCGCGCGCGGGCCGCGGCGAATCCTGGATCGGCCGGGCTGCGCGGCGCGGCCAGTTCGATCTGTTCCTGGGCCACCAGCCGGCCCTGGTCGAGCACGATCACCCGGTCGGCCAGCACGATCGCCTCGTCGACGTCGTGCGTGACCAGCAGAACGGCCGGCTGGTGTGCCGCGCACAGCTTGCGCAGCAGCGCATGCATCTTCAGCCGGGTGAGCGCGTCCAGTGCTCCGAACGGCTCGTCGGCCAGCAACAACTCCGGCTCGCGCACGAGCGACCGCGCCAACGCGACCCGCTGCTGCTCACCACCGGACAACTCGTTCGGCCACGCGTTCTCGCGCCCGGCCAGCCCGACCTCCTCGAGACTCTGCCGGCCGCGTTCACCGGCGGCGTTCAGCCCGAGAACGACGTTGTCCAACACCCTTGCCCACGGCAACAGCCGGGAATCCTGGAAGACAACAGACACCTGGGCCGGTACGACGAGATCCCCAGTACCAGCGACATCGGAGTCCAGCCCGGCGAGTGCCCGCAGCAACGTGCTCTTGCCGGATCCGCTCTTTCCCAACAGGGCAACGAACTCACCCGGCGCGATGTCCAGGTCCACTCCGTCCAGCACCGCGCGCTCGTCGTACCAGCGGACGAGACCGCGGACCTGGACTGCGGCGATCAGGAGGCCAATGTTCGGCGCCATGAGAGGGCCCTCCTTTGGATCAGGCGGACGGCGCCGTCGGACAGCAGGCCGAGGACGCCGTACAGGACGAGGCCGACGATGATGATGTCGGTCTGTCCGTACGTCCGGGCCAGCTCCATCATGTAGCCGATGCCGCTGGTGGAGTTGATCTGCTCGACCACGACCAGCGACAGCCAGGCGCCGGTCACGGCGAACCGCAGGCCGAGCAGGAATCCAGGCAGCGCGCCCGGCAGTACGACGCGGCGGATGAAGTCCCACTGCGACAGCCCGACGGTCTGCGCGAGCTCGACGTACCGGCTGTCGATCGTGCGCAGGCCGTTGTGGGTGTGGATGTAGATCGGCACGAACACCCCGAGCAGGATGGTGACGATCTTCATCGACTCACCGATGCCGAGCCAGAGGATCAACAGCGGCAGCAGGGCCAGCGACGGGATCGCCCGCTTGATCTGGATCGGCCCGTCGAGGAGCGCCTCGCCGACGCGCGACAGTCCGGACAGCAATGCGAGGGCGACGCCGAGCACGATCCCGAGGCCGAGACCGATGAAGGCTCGCTCAGTAGAGGTCCACAGGTTCGACTGCAGTCGTCCGTCGGCGATCAGGTCGCCGGCCGTGGTGACCACGGTCCACGGCGCCGACAGCACCCGCGGGTCGAGCCAGCCGGTGGCAGACCCGACGCTCCAGATCGCCAGCAGCACGACCGGTCCGAGTACGGCGCCGAACTTGATCGGCTTACCCGGGCCCAGACGGCGACGTCGTACGACGGGCCTCCCGGTCACCTGCTGCGTCCGCAGGCCGGGCAGGGTGGT
>DASSDE010000042.1:0-2523 GCA_035697365.1 Kribbella sp.
GTGCGGGATGCCCTCGTAGTTGTTCAGCTCGACCCGCTTCGGGTCGACCAGGATCATCCGCACCTCGTCGGGCGTGGAGCGCATCAGCACCGACGTGATCAGCGAGTTGACGAACGACGACTTGCCCGAACCGGTCGCACCGGCGACCAGCAGGTGCGGCATCTTCGCCATGTTCGCGACCACGAAGCCGCCCTCGACGTCCTTGCCGAGGCCGGCCACCATCGGGTGGTGGTCGTTGCGGGCGGACGCGCTGCGGATCACGTCGCCGAGGCTGACGATCTCCTTGTCGGTGTTCGGGATCTCGATACCGATCGCGGACTTGCCGGGGATCGGTGACAGGATCCGGACGTCGGCCGACGCGACCGCATAGGCGATGTTCTTCGACAGTGCGGTGACCTTCTCGACCTTCACCGCCGAGCCTAGCTCGACCTCGTAGCGCGTGACCGTCGGACCGCGCGTGTAGCCGGTGACCTGGGCGTCGATGCCGAACTGGTCGAACACCTCGGTGAGCCGGTCGACGACCTGGTCGGACGCCTTCGTGCGGGCCTTGTGCACCGAACCGGGCTTGAGCATCTGCCCGTCCGGCAGCGTGTAGGTGATGTCGCCGGAGAGGCTGAGCTGCTCGACGCGCTGCGGCAGCGGCGTGTGCGGCGGCGGCTCGGGAGCCGGCGCAGGCTTGGTCGGCGCGGCGACGGGCGACTCGAAGGACGGCTCGGACGCGGCAGCGGCCCGGTCGGATTCGTCGGTCGCGTCGCCGTTGTCGACGTCGTAAGCGTCCTCGTCCACCGGCGCCTTGGCCTTCGCCTTGCGGCCGCGCTTCGGGGCCGCCTCGAGCACCGGCGAGTCGTACGGCTTGACTGTCGGCTCACCGTCCTCGTCCAGCTCGGCCTTCGCACGCCGCTGCTTGCGGGTCAGCCGGACCGTGTCGTCGGTCGGCGCGCCCTGGACGGACGGAGCGTCCTCGGGCAGCTCGGTGCGTCCCATCAGTACGTCGAAGGCGGCGCGGAAGCGCAGCGGGATCGCGTACACCGGGGTGCCGGTGATGACCAGGGCGCCGAAGATCGCCAATAGGACGAGTAGCGGGGCGGCGACGTATTGGGTCAGGAGGTCGGAGAGGAACGAGGAGATGAAGTACCCGATCGCGCCGCCGGCTTCGCGCAGCGGGCCGTCGGCCGGGTTGTTCGGCCGGGGCAGGCCGTTGGCGATGTGGATCAGGCCGAGGATGCCGAGGCAGACCGCGGTCCAGCCGATCACCTGCCGGCCGGCCGGGCCGTTGCGGTCCGGGTGCCGCAGTGTGCGGACCGCGATCACCACGAGCAACAGAGGCAGCGCCCAACCGAGCATGCCGATGCTGCCGCCGACGACCGTCCGCACGCCGTTGCCGACCGACCCCGGCAGGTCCCACCAGATCGCAGCGGCCACGACGACGGCCAGACCGATCAGGAACAGGCCGGCACCGTCCCGGCGGTGCTCCGGCTCCAGGTCGCGGGCGCTGTGGCCGATCCCCCGCACCACGCTGCCGAGCAGGTGCGCGATGCCGATCCAGACCTTCACCACCCCGCGGCCGAGCGCGAGCATGGCGGCCGCGAACGGGCCTGGTCCGGTGTTTTTGGGCGTACTGGTCCGCGCGGCGGTGGATCCAGTGCCGCCGCGCTTCGCGCCGTTTCTGCTCTGGGTGCTCTGCCCACGCTTCTGGGCGCCTGAAGGACGGGAGCGTCCACCAGCAGCCGAACGGGCCGTGCTCGGCCGTTTAGCTGCCGACTTCTGCGCCCGCGCCGGGGAAGACGTGCGGGTCGCCATATTGCTCAGGCTACCCCGACTACCCCACGAGTCCCATGTGTCACACGCCGATCACAGTGATCACGTCGTCCCATCCGTAGCATCACGGCGGCGGCGCAAGCGCTCCAGGTGCCACAGAACGACGTACCACGCCAGCGCAGCCAGTCCGCCCGAGACGAGTCCGGACAGCACCAGCCGTACGGCGGTCTCACCGGCCAGCTCGCCGTCCGCCCGGCCCAGCTCTACCACCGCCCCGACGACGGCGAAGAGCACGAGTGCACCCAGTACGAGATATCGCACCCAGACCGGCACCTTGTCCCGCGGAGTACCTGCCGCAGGCGCATGCCGGTACCAGCGATACAGCCAGACGGCCAGGATCACGCAGCCGCCAACAGTGCTGACGTACTGGAGGATGCGGTTCACGTCCCACGCTCCCGTGACCTGTGCGCCGAAGAACCCCCGGAAGCGGCGTACGAAGTAGCCGTCGCCATGGGTGAACGAGTCCCAGATCACGTGGGTCAACGCGCCCACGACAACAGAAACGCCACCCACAGAATGTTGGGCCTGGAGGACACGGGCAGACGCGCAGCGAGCGCAGGTGGCGCGAGAGCGACGAGCGGCCGCTTCAGCACCAGGTGGAAGACGACAAGCAGCAGCAACGCCAGCAACGGATCCAGCCACAAGGCCGAGGTGAACTTGTGCGTGAGCGTCAGCGTGAAGTTGCCACTGACGTACTGCGTGGCG
>DASSDE010000043.1:0-2676 GCA_035697365.1 Kribbella sp.
CGCGACGTCGTACGCGATGATCAACCTGCAGGAGCGCGGCACCATGTTCGTGGAGCCGGCCACCGAGGTGTACGAGGGCATGATCGTCGGCGAGAACTCGCGCTCCGACGACATGGACGTCAACATCACCAAGGAAAAGAAAATGACCAACGTCCGCTCGAACGCGGACGAGTTCGAGAAGCTGGTCCCGGCGCGGAAGCTCTCACTCGAGCAGTCGCTGGAGTTCTGCCGCGAGGACGAGTGCGTCGAGGTGACGCCGGACGCGATCCGGATGCGCAAGGTCGCGCTGACCCAGATCGAGCGCTCCAAGCTCGGCCGGAAGAACAAGAACTGATGCTCGACCGCGCGGTGGTAGACGGTCTGTTCCCGGCCGACCTCCCGGAGCCGGCGCACTGGGAAGAGCGGTATCCGGCACGGGACCTGCGGGAGGGCGCGAAGGTCACGCGGATCGGCCCATCGCCGACCGGATTCATCCACCTCGGCGGCATCTACGTCGGGATGATCGACCGGGACATCTCGTCGAACACCGGCGGCGTGTACCTGGTGCGGATCGAGGACACCGACCAGGCCCGTGAGGTCGAGGGCGCGCTGGAGCAGTTCGACCGCGCCTTCGAGTACTTCCACATCAGCGCCGACGAGGATCGGAACCGGGGTTCGTACGGGCCGTACGTGCAGTCCGAGCGCGAGCAGATCTACCTGACGTACGTACGGCACCTGCTCCGGCAGGGCAAGGCGTACCTGTGCTTCGCCACCAAGGAGGAGCTCGCCGCGATCACCTCGCGCCAGCAGGGCGCCAAGGTGCCGACGGGCTACTACGGGAAGTACGCGCTGTGGCGCAACGCGGACCCGGCCGACGTCCAGGCGAAGCTTGCCGAAGGCGCGCCGTACGTCGTGCGGTTCCGGGCGCCCGATGACGCCGACGGGCAGCGCACCAGCTTCGTCGACGCGATCCGCGGCCGGCTCGAGCACGAGGCGAATCGCAACGACGCGGTGATCCTGAAGTCCTCGGACCAGTCGCCGCGGCTTCCGACCTACCACTTCGCGCACGCGGTCGACGACCACCTGATGCGGGTGAACCTGGTGATCCGCGGTGAGGAGTGGGTCTCCTCGGTGCCGTTGCATCAGCAGCTGTTCGCGGCGCTGGAGTTCGACCCGATCGAGTACGCGCACATCGCCCTGCTCATGAAGCAGATCCCCGGCGGGAAGCGGAAGCTCTCGAAGCGGAAGGATCCGGAGGCGGGCGTCGACTTCTACATCGGCGCGGGCTACCCGGCGGACGCGGTGCTGTACTACCTGCGTGGTCTCGCCAACGGCCGGCTCGCAGAGCTGCCGCTGACGGAGGCGCTGTCGACGCCGATCCAGCTTGACCAGTGCGGTGTCGCCGGTCCGCTCGTCGATCTGGTGAAGCTCGAGGACATCAGCGCCGACCACATCGCCACCTTGAGCGGGCAGCAGATCCTCGATGCAGTACGGGTCTGGGCGACGGAGTACGACGCCGACCTGATTCCCGTGCTCGACAACGAGACCGAGCTCGCATTGCGGGCGCTCGCGGTGGAGCGCGACGGCGTCGAGAACCCGCGCAAGGACCTTCGGAAGTGGTCGGACTTCCGGGACGCGTACGGCTTCTTCTTCACCGGGCTGTTCGTCCCGGTGGACGGTCCGGCGGACGAGCGCCTGGCTCCGCTGGGAGTTCCGTATGACGTCGTGACGGCGTTCGCGCAGGACCTGGTGGCCGGGTACGAGCATCTCGACGATCCGCAGGAGTGGTTCAACCAGATCCGCGGGCTTGCGGCGAAGCACGGGTTCGCGGCGAACGCCAAGGAGTACAAGAAGGATCCGGATGCCTACCCGGGTTCGATTCGCGAGGCCTCGCAGCTGGTGCGCGTCGCGATCACCGGTGCGACCCGCAGCCCGGACCTGCACGCGACGGCGCAGGCCCTCGGGGCTCCGGAGGTCCTGCGCAGGTTGCGGTCGCTGGCCGGCTTGTAACTCCTGGGGCAGATGTGGCTGCCGTTGGGCACGAAGTGGACACGGTCGCTCACGCGGCGCGACCTGGACTACATCGGTGTGATATTTAATTCCTCGGTCGCCGGTGGGGAAAGTTCCGATTCGTTACCAACCGGACGCCAGGTGGCGACGTCTGTCTTGTGGAAGCATTTTTTGGGGGAAGGACAAAGGAATCATGGGCATTCTGCGTAAGCTCGGCGCGACGCTGACGGCTGTCGCGGTCGTGGGCGTCGGAGGACTGACAGCGGCCACCACGGCCGAGGCCGCGTCCCAGGGGGCGGCGTCGGCGCAGAACTCGGCTCCGCCGCCGAACCTGCCGCCGCGGACCACCCCGGCCGCCAAGAAGCCGGCCGCGCCCGCGAGCCGTGCGGCCGTGATGCGGAAGTACCGGCTCGACAGCCGCTGTATGACCAAGGGGCGGGTGCTCTGCATCAACAAGAAGAGCCGCAAGCTGGTCTACCTGGTGAACGGCAAGCCGATCCAGGTGATGGACGTCCGGTTCGGCTCGTCGAGGACCCCGACCCGCAGCGGCGTCTTCAAGGTCTACCGCAAGTCCAAGAACCACGTCTCGTCGCTCTACCACTCGAAGATGCCGTACTCGATGTTCTTCAGCGGCGGCCAGGCGGTGCACTACTCGTCGGACTTCGCCGCCCGCGGCTACAACGGCGC
>DASSDE010000044.1:0-7785 GCA_035697365.1 Kribbella sp.
TACGGTCGGGCGTTATGACCAAGATCTCGCGGCGTGGGTTGCTTGCTGGTGCCGGTGCGATGGCTGTTGCGGGGAGCGTGGGGTGGCCGGCCGCGGCCGACGCCTGCGTGCTGCCGCCTTCGCGACGGTTCGTGCTGGACGGTCCGGGTGGGGAGGTGTTTCGAAGCAAGCCGCTGGCGGATGTGACCGTGATGCAGTCGGTTGCCTTCGACAACTTCAATCAGCGGCTGTTCGCGGGACAGTTGCGGGCCGGATCCCCAAGCAGCAGTGGGGATCTGACGCTGACCCAGCTGACGCCGACCGGTGATGTTGTCGGGCACATGTACCTGAGCGGCTTCGGGCATGCGGTGTCGATCGGGGCCGAGGCGGTCGGGCGGACGACGTACCTGTGGACCGAGACCGACGTCGACACGACGAACGCCCGCGGCCGGCAGGTGGCGCGGTTCCGCTGGCAGGACGGCGCGACGCTGACGAAGGATTCGCCGGGGCTGCGGAGCTGGAAGCCGGTCGCGGACGGCGCCCTGTTCACGCCGTCAGTGGATCAGCAGCACGGGCGGATCGGGATCCGGCACACGCAGGCCGACGGATTCCACATCAACGTCTACTCGCTGGCCGCTGCGCGGGCCGGTGACTTCTCGCGGGTGCTCGCGTCGTTCAAGCAGCCGGCGATGACCGCGGGCATCGACTTCCAGGGCTGGACGCTGTACGGCTCGTACGTCTATCTCTGGGAGGGTGAGGCGTACGCGGGCGCATCCGACCCGGCACTCGCCACGTCGAAGCTGTGGACGTACGACCTGAACAAGGGCGAGATCGTCGAGGCCGTGAAGATCGTTGACGGTGCCGACCTGGTGTACCGCGAGGCCGAGGGCATCGGCGTACAGATCTCCCGCTCCGGCCGGCCGCGGCTCTGCTTCGGCTTCGCTTCGGGCGTCACCGGCGACCGCCGCGCCAACCTCTTCTATCGCGACGCCCTGGTCTGAGACGAGTTACTGGGCGACGCCGTACAGCCGGTCTCCGGCGTCGCCCAGGCCGGGCACGATGTAGCCCTTCTCGTTCAGGTGGGAGTCCATGCCGGCGATGACGAGGTTGCACGGTACGCCGAGGTCGGTCAGCTCGCGCTCCACACGCTCGACGCCCTCAGGGGCCGCGAGCAAGCAGATCGCGGTGATGTGGTCGGCGCCGCGGTCGACGAGGAACTGGACCGCCGCGGCGAGCGTGCCGCCGGTGGCGAGCATCGGGTCGAGGACGTAGCACTGTCGCCCCGACAGGTCCTCCGGGAGACGTTCGGCGTACGTCGACGCGGTCAGCGTCTCCTCGTTGCGCACCATGCCGAGGAACCCGACCTCCGCCGTCGGCAGCAGCCGCGTCATGCCCTCGAGCATGCCCAGGCCCGCCCGCAGGATCGGTACGACGAGCGGCTTCGGGGTGGCGAGCTTGACGCCCTGCGCTTCCGCGACGGGGGTCTGAACCGTGACCGGACCGGTGCGCACGTCCCGGGTCGCCTCGTAGGCGAGCAGCGTGACGAGCTCCTCGGTCAGCCGGCGGAACGTGGGTGAGTCCGTCTGCTCGTCGCGCAGCGCGGTGAGCTTGTGGGCGACGAGCGGGTGGTCCACGACGAGGATCTGCATAACGCCGAACGGTACCGTCGGCGATTCGGCGCGGGGAAGCGCGCCCGCTGAGACACTGGAAAGTGCACCGGATTCCCCCCTGTTCGCCCGCCAGGGAGGCCCCATGACCGAGAAGACCCCTGAGCAGCTGGAACGTTTGCGCCGCCGTGCCGCCTTCCTGCGCGAGCGCGACGAGGTGCGGGCCCTGCGCGACCGGATCGCCCCGCGCCGCGCCCGCGTCCGGCAGCTGCGGGAAGCCATGCGTCGCGCTACGTATCACCACTGAACGTGGCGGGCCGTTCTTCGATCTGATACCGCAACGAGATCGCCCGGACGGCACGAGTCTGCGACGATGAGCCGGTGTCTGTTACCGGTACGGACCTGGATGTTGCGGTCGCTGCCTACGCCGAGGACGGGAACTGGATCGTCACGCCGTTGGTGCTGCGGGGTGAGCTCGACCTGTCCACGCTGGTCTCGGCGCTCCGCCGGTACCCAGGCGAGACGGGCGTGCTCGGGATGGTCGCCGTCGACGAGGACTTCTTCGTCCTGGTCCGTGTGCTCGGCGGTCGGGCCCGGCTACTGATCTCGGACGTCACCGCGGCGACCGAGTGGCCGCTGGCCCGGCAGATCGTGGACGAACTCGACATCCCGCTGGCCGATGACGACGACGAGCAGGTGCCGGCCGGTGATCTCGCGATCATCGCCGACCTGGGGATGTCCGCGATGGACCTCGGCGCGCTCTGCGACGACGTCGACCTCTACCCGGAGGAGATGCTCGAGGAGATCGCGGACACGCTCGGGTTCGGCAACCAGTTCCACGACGCCGTCGAAGCCGTTGGCTAGCCCGCTGCTGCGGCGCGAGTGGTCCCGGTTGATGGAGCTCGCCCTCGCGGAGGGTGAGCGGGCGCTGCCCGACGTGCCGATCGGTGCGCTGGTCGTGGACGAGAACGGCACGATCATCGGGCGCGGTCACAACGAGCGTGAGGCGACCGGCGATCCGACCGCACACGCGGAGGTGCTGGCGATCCGGGAGGCGGCCAGGCACGTCGGGGAGTGGCGGCTGACCGGCTGCACCCTCGTGGTGACGCTCGAGCCGTGCACGATGTGCGCCGGGGCGATCGTGCTGTCCCGGCTGGAGCGGCTGATCTTTGCGGCGTACGACGAGAAGGCCGGCGCGGTCGGCTCGCTGTGGGACGTCGTCCGGGACCGTCGGCTGAACCATCGGCCGGAGGTGGTGGGCGGTGTGATGGCCGACGTGGCGGGTGCCCGGCTGCGCGATTTCTTCATCGGCCACAGACCTTGATAGTGTCCTCGGCGGTGGCGTGTCCGAGCGGCCGAAGGAGCGCGCCTCGAAAGCGCGTGACGGGCAACCCCCGTCCGAGGGTTCAAATCCCTCCGCCACCGCCAACTGCCCTCCGGGGTGGGAGAGAGCCGGAGACCCTGATGCTGTGTGATGCGTCAGGGTTTTCGTTTCTCTGGACCTGACTCGGGACGCTCGACGAGAGGGCCCCTATGGATGTTGCGGAGCTCGACCAGATCCTGCTCGCGGGGGCGGCGATCCTGCTGGTCGCTGTGCTGGCCATCCGGTTGTCCACACGGATCGGGCTCCCCTCGCTGCTGATTTACCTCGGGATGGGGTTGCTGCTCGGCGAATCGGGTCCCGGCCACATCCACTTCGAGAACGCCCAACTGGCGCACGCGCTCGGGTTCGCGGCGCTCGTGGTGATCCTGACCGAGGGCGGTCTGACCACCCGCTGGAACGAAGTACGCCCGGTGATGCCGCTCGGCCTGATGCTGGCGACGGCCGGCGTCGCGATCAGCGTCGGCGTCGTCGCCTGCGTGGCGCACTTCGTGCTCGGGCTGAGCTGGCAGCTGTCCGTGCTGCTCGGGGCGGTGACGTCTCCGACGGACGCGGCGGCCGTGTTCTCCGTACTGCGACGGGTTCCGATCCGGCCGCGCCTGCGGGGCGCGCTCGAGGCCGAGTCCGGTCTGAACGACGCCCCGACCGTGCTGCTGGTCACACTCGTCAGCACCGGCGAGGTCGGCGAGAAGGGCCTGCTGTCGTTCGCCGGCCTGGTGCTGTACGAGCTGGTTGTGGGCGCGATCTTCGGGTTGCTCGTCGGGTGGGTCAGCGTCCGCCTGATCCGGCGGATGGCGCTCGGGTCGGCGGGTCTCTACCCGCTCGCGGTGCTCTCGGTGGCCTTCATCTCGTACGCCGGGGGCTCGGTGTTGCTGCACGTCTCCGGCTTCGCGGCTGTGTACGTGACGTCGCTGGTGCTCGGGCGGGCGGAGTTGCCGCACCGGATCGCGACGCGCTCGTTCGTCGACGGGATCGCCTGGCTGGCGCAGATCGGGCTGTTCGTGATGCTCGGGTTGCTGGCCTCGCCGGGGCAGTTCGAGCTCAACGACGTACTGGTGGCGCTCGTGATCGGGATCGCGGTGACGGTCGTCGGCCGGTTCGCGTCGGTGGCGGTCTCGGCGGCGCCGTTCCGGTTGCCGTGGGCGGAGCGGACGTTCATCTCGTGGGCCGGCCTGCGCGGCGCCGTACCGATCGTGCTGGCAACCATCCCGCTCGCGGAGGGGGTGCCGCAGGCGGACCGGATCTTCGACGTGGTGTTCGTGCTGGTGCTGCTGTTCACGCTGCTGCAGGGGCCGTCGCTGCCCTGGCTCGCCAAGCGGCTGAACGTGCTCGACGAGAACGCGGCGCACGAGGTGGACATCGACGTGGCCCCGCTGGAGTCGCTCGGCGCGGACATGCTGCAGGTGTACGTACCGAGTGAGTCGCGGTTGGCCGGGGTCGAGATCGGCGAGCTCCGGCTGCCGCCGGGGGTGTCGGTGTCGCTGGTGATCCGGGGCGAGCAGGCGTTCGTGCCCGACCGCCGGACCGTCCTGCGGGCGGCCGACGCACTACTGATCGTCGCGCCGAGCCCGGTCCGCGAGCAGACGGTACGCCGGTTGCGCGCCGTGTCCCGGGCCGGCCGCCTGGCCGGCTGGTTCGGCGAACGCGGTCGCGAGCAGACCGATTAGTTCGGGCTAGTTGGGGTTCTGGCCCGACGGGATCGGTTGTGGGGTGGGGACGACCGGGAGGCAGACCGTGGTGCCGGCCGCGACCGCGACCGACGGGATGCCCTTGAGCTTCACCGAGCCGAAGCCGGCGCCGATGACCAGGTCGACACTGTGGTCGGTGCGGCCGTCGGCGATCATCTGGGCCTTCTGGTTCAGCTGACCGGCGACCAGCAGCATCTCGGGCGCGTTCGCGGTGGCGCCGCGAAGCGCGACCACGTCGGTCTTATCGCCCTTCGGCTCGTTCGCGACCCTGTCGATGTTGAAGCCGCGCTTCTTCAGCGCGTCCGCCACCCGGCCGGCCGAGCCCGCACGGGCGCCACCGTTGTAGACGTTCAGGACGACCTGCTTCGGGACCAGGCGGTTGTTGGTCAGCTTCTGCTCGGTGCAGGTCTGTTCGGCGCTGGAACTCATCAGCGACTTCCAGCCCCACCAGCTGCCACCGGCCAGGATCGCCAGCAGAATCACCATCGTGATCGGCGTACGCCACCGGATCCGCGAGTGCGGTCGCGGTTGCGGATGAATTGCTGTCATTTGCTCCACCCCCCGTGAGCGGCAGCCATCGTCAGTCCACTACCAGTACCCGTGCATGCAGGACCTGACGCTGCTGCAGCGCCGCGCGCAGTGCGCGGTGCAGCCCGTCCTCGAGGTAGAGGTCGCCCTTCCACTCCACGACGTGCGCGAACAGGTCGCCGTAGAAGGTCGAGTCCTCGTCCAGCAAAGCGGTCAGATCCAGAGTGCCCTTCGTCGTGACGAGCTCGTCCAGCCGCACCTGCCGTGGAGGCAGCGCAGACCAGTCCTTGGGTCGCAGCCCATGGTCCGGGTACGGCCGATCGTCCCCGACGCGCTTGAAGATCACCCCCCGGAGTCTAGCGGGGACTCAGGTCTCACGAGGAGACCATGAACCGCACCGGAACAGTCCACCGACCGATTTCGATCTTTCGGAGGAGTGGCACGGGCCGATCACGGCCCGATCGGGGCGCCGGGGACTAGCATTCGACCGGTATTGCACCGCTCGAGTCAGGTAACCGGGGAAAGGTACGTCGAGATGGCCGAGAAAGCCGACGTCGTGGAGACCGTCAAGCAGGGGTACGCCTTCGAGGGAGCGGCACTCGAACTGGGCGCGCTGCTCGTCGACGGTGAGCCGAAACCGGAGGCGGCAGTCCGGATCCCGCTGGGGATGATGAATCGGCACGGCCTGGTCGCGGGTGCTACCGGTACCGGTAAGACGAAGACCCTGCAGTTGATGGCCGAGCAGCTGTCGGCGGCCGGGGTCGCGGTGTTCGCGGCCGACGTGAAGGGCGACCTGTCCGGGATCTCGCAGCCGGGTGCGGGCGGCGACAAGCTGCTGGCCCGGACCAAGGCGATCGGCCAGGAGTGGACCGCGACCGGCTTCCCGACCGAGTTCTACGCGCTCGGCGGCCAGGGCCCGGGCATCCCGATCCGCGCCACGCTCACGTCGTTCGGACCCGTACTGCTGTCCAAGGTGCTCGGGCTGAACGACGTCCAGGAGTCCTCGCTCGGGCTGATCTTCCACTACGCCGACAAGGCCGGGCTGACGCTGCTCGACCTGAAGGACCTGCGTTCGGTCATCCAGCACCTCACCTCGGACGAGGGCAAGGACGATCTGAAGGAGCTCGGCGGTCTGTCCGCGGCCACGGCCGGCGTGATCCTGCGGGCGCTGATCGGATTCGCCGACCAGGGGGCGGAGGCGTTCTTCGGCGAGCCCGAGTTCGACACCGCGGACCTGATGCAACAGCGGGACGGCAAGGGCGTCATCTCGCTGCTCGAGCTGCCGAACCTGCAGGACCGGCCGGCGCTGTTCTCGACGTTCCTGATGTGGCTGCTCGCCGACCTGTTCCACGACCTGCCCGAGGTGGGCGACGTGGACAAGCCGAAGCTGGTGTTCTTCTTCGACGAGGCGCACCTGCTGTTCAACGATGCGTCGAAGGCGTTCCTGGACTCGATCGCGCAGACCGTCCGGCTGATCCGGTCGAAGGGCGTCGGCGTGTTCTTCGTGACCCAGACGCCGAAGGACGTACCGGACGACGTGCTCGCCCAGCTCGGCTCCAGGGTGCAGCACCAACTCCGCGCCCACACCCCGAACGACGCGAAGGCGCTCAAGGCGACGGTGTCGACGTTCCCGAGCTCGTCGTACGACCTGGGCGAGGTGCTGACCCAGCTCGGGATCGGCGAGGCGATCGTCACCGTGATGAACGAGAAGGGCGCCCCGACCCCGGTCGCCTGGACCCGGCTGCGCGCGCCGCTGTCGCTGATGGCGCCGGCCACCGCGGAGCAGTTGACGGCCACGGTGCAGGCGTCGGCGAACAACGCGAAGTACTCGCAGACCGTCGACCGCGAGTCGGCGTACGAGATCCTTGCGGCGAAGGTGCAGGCCGGCGCGCAGCAGGCCGAGGCCGAGAAGCAGCAGCAGGAGCAGGCCAAGCAGCAGCAGGAGGCGCCGCGGCCGCGCTCGCAGAAGCAGGAGAAGTCGATGGTCGAGCAGGTGATCGGCTCGTCGGCGTTCAAGCAGTTCGCCCGGACGGCCGGGCGGGAGATCGTCCGCGGCCTGTTCGGCGCCGCCCGCCGGCGCTGACTTGTCCAAACCTTGACCTCGTGCCGCGCCGTCGCGGATTGGGACCAGACGCTGACTCGTCGTACCGTGTGAGGTGATGGTTGCACAGAGTAGGCAGGCGATCCGATCCTGGGCGCTCTGGACCCTGACGGTCCCGGCGTTCCTGGTCGTCGTGCTCGTCGACCTCGGCGCCATCGGCTACGGCGTGCACGCGTTCACCGAGCGTCTCGACTGGCGCGGGCTGGACGTCGTGTTCGCGCTCACCGTCTCGGCGCTGATCGCGGTCGAGGGCGCGCGCCGGGTGGAGAGCCGGCGGCGGCGCGGCGGCGCGCTGCACAAGGACCTCGCCCCGGCCTGGATGATCGCCGCGGCCGTCATCCTGCATCCGGCGCTCGCGATCCTGGTCGCCGTACTGTTGCGGATCTGGTGGCGGATCCGGGCCGGCAAGTGCATCCCGTACCGCTGGGCCTTCTCCACCGCGGTCCACGTCCTCGCGGTCGGCGCCGCGCACGCGGTCTTCGTCTCGGCGCGGGAGCTGAC
>DASSDE010000045.1:0-7558 GCA_035697365.1 Kribbella sp.
GCGCCGCCGGCTATGCGGGCGTCGGCCTGTCGGACACGCTCATCTGGCCCGCACTGGTGCTGAGCGGCACCGGCATGGGACTGGCCGCGAGCCCGCTCGTCACCCAGTCGCTGGTTCACGTACCACTGGCCCGGGCAGCCGACGCGAGCGGCATGGTCACCACGACGATGCAGCTGAGCCAGGTCGCCGGAGTCACGATCTTCGGCACGCTGTTCCTGTCCAGCAACCAGTCGCTGGCGACGACGGCCTGGTTCATCGCCGCCGTCGCCGCGACCGGGATCATCGCGGGCAGCTTCCTGTCCCGCGCGGTGCGAGCCGCCTAGAAGACGACGACCGAGCGCAGTACGTCGCCGTGGTGCATCTTGGCGAACGCGTCCTCGACGTCCTCCAGGGCGATCGTCTCGGAGACGAAGCGGTCCAGCGGCAGCCGGCCCTGCAGGTGCAGGTCGATCAGCAGCGGGAAATCGCGCGTCGGGAGGCAGTCGCCGTACCAACTGGACTTCAGCGAGCCACCGTGGCCGAAGAAGTCCAGCAACGGCATCTCCAAGCGCATCTCGGGCGTCGGGACGCCGACCAGGACGACGGTGCCGGCCAGGTCGCGGGCGTAGAACGCCTGCTTCCAGGTCTCCGGGCGGCCGACCGCGTCGATCACCACGTC
Organism: Kribbella sp.; assembly: GCA_035697365.1. GTDB lineage: Bacteria > Actinomycetota > Actinomycetes > Propionibacteriales > Kribbellaceae > Kribbella. The sequence continues at coordinate 659 of DASSDE010000045.1, forward strand.
GGCGCCGAACCCGCCGGTCAGATCCTGCACCGCCTGCACCACGCCGGCGTGGTCGAGGCCCTTCGAGTTGATCGTGTGCGTGGCGCCGAGCTCCTGCGCGGTGCTGAGCTTGCGGTCGTCCAGGTCGATCGCGATCACCTTCGCCGCGCCCGCAAGCCGGGCTCCGGCCACCGCTGCCGTACCGACGCCACCCGACCCGATCACCGCGACCGTGTCACCGCGGCCGACGTTGCCGGTGTTGAGCGCGGCGCCGAGGCCGGCCATCACACCGCAGCCGAGCAGGCCCGCGACCTCGGGCTTGGCCGCCGGGTCGACCTTCGTGCACTGCCCGGCCGCGACCAGGGTCTTCTCCGCGAACGCCCCGATGCCGAGCGCAGGGCTCAGCTCGGTGCCGTCCGCGAGCGTCATCTTCTGCTGGGCGTTGTGCGTGTTGAAGCAGTACCAGGGGCGGCCGCGCAGGCAGGCGCGGCAGTTACCGCAGACAGCCCGCCAGTTCAGTACGACGAAGTCACCCGGCTGTACGTCGGTCACGCCCTCGCCGACCGCTTCGACGATTCCCGCGGCCTCATGCCCGAGCAAGAACGGGAAGTCGTCGTTGATACCGCCCTCGCGGTAGTGCAGGTCCGTATGGCAGACGCCGCACGCCTGCACCTGCACGACCGCCTCCCCCGGACCTGGGTCCGGGATCGTGATCTCCTCGATCGACACCGGAGCACCCTTGCCCGCCGCCACCACACCACGCACCGTCTGAGCCATGCCCCGAACCTAACCGCCGGACCCCTCCGGCGTACACCCTGCTGTCCACCGGTCGGGGGACAGAGGGTCCGCCGGGCGGTGCTCCCGGGGGACGGTGCGCGGCCGCCAGAGTTGAGGCATGGAGAACGACAACGCAGTGCGGGTGCGCGGCCTCGTCAAGCGATACCCGGACAAGGTCGCGGTCGACGGTGTCGATCTGGACATCCACCGGGGCGAGGTGTTCGCCCTGCTCGGTCCCAACGGGGCCGGCAAGACGACGACCACGGAGATACTGGAGGGGTATCGCCGTGCCGACGAGGGCGAGGTCAGCGTGCTCGGGACGGACCCGGCGCGCGGCGACCGGGTCTGGCGCAGCCGGCTCGGGATCGTCCTGCAGACCTCGCGCGACGAGGCCGAGTCGACCGTGTCCGAGCTGGTCAATCACTACGCCGGCTACTACCCGAACCCGCGCGACCCGGACGAGGTCATCGCCGCCGTCGGACTGGACGACAAGCGCAAGAGCCGGCCGCGCAAGCTGTCCGGCGGCCAGCGCCGCCGGCTCGATGTCGCCCTCGGCGTCATCGGCAACCCGGAACTGCTCTTCCTCGACGAGCCGACGACCGGCTTCGACCCCGAGGCCCGCCGGCAGTTCTGGACGCTGATCGAGAACCTGAGCACGAGCGGTACGACGATCCTGCTGACCACCCACTACCTGGACGAGGCCGAGCACCTGGCCGACCGGGTCGGCGTGATCGCCGACGGCCGGATGATCGAGGTCGGCACGCCGCAGACCCTCGGTGGACGCGGTGCCCGCACCGCGCGGGTGTCCTGGACCGACGGCGACGGACCGCACGAACTGCGCACCGACCGGCCGACCGCCGAAGTCGCCTCGCTGATGGCCCGCTTCGGCGGCGAGGTTCCCGAACTCCAGGTCCGGCGCCCGAGCCTGGAAGACATCTACCTGGACCTGATCGGCAAAGCCACCGCCGACCGGACCGCCGCTGTCGCGATGGAAGCTGGAGCACTCTGATGGCGAACCCAACGACCACGAAACCCCTGCCCTCCACCCTGGCGGTCGGCCTGGCCCGGACCAAGCTCGAGGTCCGTGAGTTCTTCCGGCAGCGGGAGGCGCTGATCTTCACGTTCTTCTTCCCGATCATCTTCCTCGGCATCTTCTCGGCCGTCTTCGGCGGAACCGATTTCGACGGCGTCAACGCCGCGACGTACTTCACCCCCGGGATGATTGCCTCTGGCATCTTCCTGAGCAGCTTCCAGTCGCTGGCGATCAGCATCGCGCTCGAGCGCGACGAAGGCCTGCTCAAACGGCTGCGCGGCACCCCGATGCCTCCCCAGGCCTACTTCATCGGCAAGATCGGCCAGGTCCTGATCACCTCGATCGCCCAGATCGTGCTGCTGCTGGCGATCTCCAGCCTGCTGCTCGGCGTCGACCTGCCGACGGAACCGGGCAAGTGGCTCGACTTCGTCTGGATCTTCGTCCTCGGTACGGCGTCCGGCTCGGTGCTCGGGATCGCGTTCAGCGTCGTACCGAAGTCCGGCAAGGCAGCGTCCGCGGTGATCACGCCGATCGTGCTGCTGCTGCAGTTCATGTCCGGCGTGTACTTCGTCTACAGCAGCCTGCCGGCCTGGATGCGGAACGTCGCGTCGGTCTTCCCGCTGAAGTGGTTGGCGCAGGGAATGCGGTCGGTGTTCCTGCCGGACGGGTTCCAGCTGACCGAGCCGGCCAGGTCCTGGCAGCTCGGCACCGGCGCGATCGTACTGACGATCTGGCTGGTCGTCGGCCTGTTCCTCGCGCAGCGGATGTTCCGCTGGACCCGCCGGGACGCGGGCTAATGAAGCAGCTCACCGGTACGGCGGCGGCCACAGGGGACCGCCGCCGTACCGAGCTGTCCGTACGACCCGCGTGGACCGGCCCTCGGCTGTGGATCCTCGTGTGGAGGAAGATGGGGTCCGTGCAGAGCTCACGCGGTGGCGCCGGACAGCCCGTCTGGACCCGGACGCTCCTCGGGTGGCACATCGTGTTCTGGGTGCTGCTCGGGATGACCTTGGCGCTGTCGTTCAGCGGCGACCTGGGGACGACGCGGCAGATCGTGTTCGCCGGTACGGTCGTGCTGCTGGGGGTGGCGTACCAGTTCATCGGGGTGCCCGCGACGCGCTCGCGCCGGACGCTCCCGTCGTACGTCTATCGACTGGTGCTGATCGCGTCGCTGATGGTGCTGATCGGGCTGTACTCGCAGTCGGTGTTCCTGATGTTCATCGCTTCGGCCCAGATCTGGCTGCTCTGCGAGGACGTCCGCGAGGGCATCGGGTTCAGCCTGCTGCTGGTGGTCGGCGTCGGTACGGCGCAGCTGTGGAACGCCGGGTGGGGTTGGTCCGCGTTCTGGGAGATCCTGCCGTGGATGCTGGTCAGCCTCGTGGTCAGCCTGCTGTTCGGGATCTGGATCGAGAAGGTCATCACCCAGAGTCAGCAGCGCGCCGAGCTGATCGAACAGCTCGAGTCCGCGCGCGACGAGCTCGCCGAGGCCCACCACAGCGCCGGGGTGATGGCGGAGCGGGAGCGGATGGCGCGGGAGATCCACGACACGCTCGCGCAGGGGATGACGTCGATCGTGATGCTCGCGCAGGCCGCCGCCGCCGAGCATGCCCAAGGCGGTGCGGCGGGGGTCGCGGCTCGGCTGGCCGCGATCGAGGACACCGCCCGGGAGAACCTCGCCGAGGCGCGCGCACTGGTCGCCGCGTTCACGCCGGTCGCGTTGTCGGAGGCAACCTTGACGGAGGTACTGCGCCGGCAGGCGGAGCGGTTCGCCGCGGAGACCGGTGTCGACGTACAGGTCGCGCTGGACCTTCCGGACGACGAGGTGGCGGCGCTGCCGCAGGCGCAACAGGTGGTGCTGTTGCGATCGGCGCAGGAGGCGCTGGCCAACGTACGCAAGCATGCAGCCGCCACGCAGGTGCTGATCACGCTCGGGCTGTCGGACAACGGGGTGTGGATCGAGATCCGCGACGACGGGTCCGGGTTCACTCCGGGGACCGAGTCGGGCGGGTTCGGGCTGAACGCGATGCGCGGGCGGGTCGAGGAGTCCGGCGGATCGGTCGAGGTCGAGAGCGCGCCCGGCCGTGGTACACGTGTGCAGGTACTGATCCCCGCTGTCCAGGAGGACGTGTGATCCGGGTTCTGGTGGTCGACGACCACCCTGTGGTGCGGTCCGGGCTGTCCGGCATGCTGTCGGTGACGGAGGACATCTCCGTGGTCGGTGAGGCCGGTGACGGGTCCGAGGCGCTCGCGCTGGTCGAGTCGACGCGGCCCGACGTCGTACTGATGGATCTGCGGATGCCGCGGATGGACGGTGTCGCCGCGACCGGGGCGATCGTCTCCTCGTACCCGTCGACGCGGGTACTGGTGCTGACCACGTACGACACCGACACCGACATCCTGCACGCGGTCGAGGCGGGGGCCGCGGGCTACCTGCTCAAGGACACGCCGCATGTCGAGCTGCTGAACGGGATCCGCGCTGCCGCCCGCGGCGAGACCGTCCTCGCACCACCGGTCGCCGCGCGGTTGATGTCCCGGCTCCGCACACCAACACCCCCGCCGGCCGCGCAACCGTCACCGCGCGAACTCGAGGTCCTGGCCGCCGTCGCCCGCGGCCTCAGCAACGCCGAGATCGGCCGCGAACTCTTCATCGGCGAAGCCACCGTCAAGACCCATCTTCAACGCCTGTTCGCCAAACTGGACGTAGACGACCGAACCCACGCCGTCACCATCGCCATAGAACGCGGCCTGCTGCCCTCCCCCGGTCGTTAGCGCTCCACACCGGCTTCCTGGGCGGGGCCGCCCGGGCGGCGGTGAGGGTCCGACTCGGCCAGCGTCTGCTGTTGGGAAGGTGCTGTCGGATTCGTCGCTGCCTGCATGCTCTTCTGCAGGTCCGCGGCCTCCTTCTCCGCTGCCTTCTCCGCTGTCTTGGCCGACACGGCGACCTCGATGGCAAGCTGTAGCGCGCTGTCCGCGTTCGTGAGGCGCAACGTACCTGCGTCCTGCAACGTCGCCTGCGCGGTCCCGAGCTGCGATTTCAGCCGGCCGGCCGTCGACGTCACATCCTCGGTGAGCGTCCGGCTGCGGACGTTGGGCCGATCCTGCCCGAACCGTTGGGCGAGCGACTCTGCCACCTTCAGCTGCTGCAGACCGTCCCCGACACCCCGCTGGACCTTGTCGACCATCTTCTTGACCCCGCCGACGTTGGCCAGCAGATCCTCGGTCCTCGACGTTCCGCCGTACTCCGGCATCTGGTGCAGAGCGTCTGCGGTGCGATGAGCATCATCCAGCTGCGTGCTGCACCGTTGCAGGTCCCCGTGCAACCGCGAAAGGTCCGCGATCGACGGGTGCAGCGCTGGCGCGACACCCGCCAACTCGCGCTGCCGCGGCCGGTACGCCTCCCGCAGCGCCTCGTCCGCGGCTTCCGACCGTACGACGCTGTCCCGGTCTCCACCCATGCCGGCCCGCTGCCACTTGACCGACGCATCGTTCTCCAGCCGGCGAAGCTCACCGGTGTGCTGCGTCGCGGACTCGGCCTGTCGCATCAGGCCGGACAGCACCCTGCCCATGTCCTCGTGGTGCAGCAGCCCATCCGCCCGTCGGAGCACCAGCCGAGCCTGATGCATCGCCGACGCGACTTGGTCCGTCTGCTTGGCGATGTCCGCCCAGTCCACCATGCGCTTCTCCGAACCCCTACTGACTGGCCACAACCACTACCCCCGTACATTGCCACACCACCGTCTAACTCCGGCCGTCATCACGAGGGTCTGGACCGCCCCACTCCTCATCCGACCGCCACGCCACCCGCCGCACCTCCAACTCCTCACCCGAGCCGGCCCCCTCCGACACGCCTCCGCCCGCATCGTGCTGGCTGAGCACGACCCCGTCCGGGCCGACGTAAGTAGATCCAGCTGGGTCGTCGTCTGCCAGCCGGGCGCGCATGTTCTCCGCGAGTTGGCGTACCTCTTCCCGTACGGCGAGCAACTCCCGCTCCGCCGCCTCCTGCCGTGTTTCGCGCTCCGGCACGCTCTCCAACTCCTGTCGTCAGGTGAACCCCCAACGACAGCAGACGCGGCCAACACCCTCCTCGGTTCCCACCGAACCCCCGGCGGCGACGAGATCCGGCCCCGGTCGAGCGCAACGCCCCACCCGGCCGTCCGTCAGCCCTTCGGCGCGACCTCGTTCGGCACCGCGCCGCCGTACCGCCGATCGCGCTGCGCGTAGATCTCGATCGCCCGCCACAGATCGCGCCGGTCGAAGTCCGGCCAGAGCGTGTCCAGGAAGACCATCTCGGCGTACGCCAACTGCCACACCAGGAAGTTGCTCGTCCGCTGCTCCCCCGACGACCGGATGAAGAGGTCGACCTCCGGAATATCGGGCGCATACAGATGCCGAGCGATCGTCTGCTCCGAGATCCGGTCCGGCTTGACCTTGCCCTCGGCAACCTCGCGGGCAATCGACCGCATCGCGTCCGCGATCTCCGCGCGCCCGCCGTAGTTCACGCAGAACTGCAGCGTGATCGTGTCGTTGTCCTTGGTCCGCTCCTGCGCGTACTCGAGTTCGTCGATCACGCTCTTCCACAACCGCGGCCGGCGCCCCGACCACACCACCCGGACCCCCATCGCGTCGAGCTCGTCACGCCGCCGATGGATCACCTCCCGGTTGAACCCCATCAGGAACCGCACCTCGTCCGGCGACCGCGTCCAGTTCTCCGTCGAGAACGCGTACGCCGAGATGTACTTCACCCCGATGTCGATCCCACCCTTGATCACATCCAGTAACGAAGCCTCCCCGGCCCGATGCCCCTCAGTCCGAGCCAGCCCCCGCTGCTTAGCCCACCGCCCGTTCCCATCCATCACAATCGCCACATGCCGAGGCACCAACTCCTTGGGCACAACCGGCACCACAGCCCCCGAAGGATGCCCCTCCGGCGGAACCACCACCTTCTCCCCCTGCCCGATCCCAATCCCCCGACTCCGACGACGACCAATTGGCGACATACCCCAAAGTCTCCCACCCCCACTTCCGCACCCAGCCCCCAACCTGCAACAACCTGCAACCTGTGGACAACCCCACCCCCGAACACCCTCCGTATGCAACGCTTAACCCAACAA
>DASSDE010000046.1:0-3192 GCA_035697365.1 Kribbella sp.
GTCGCCGTAGGACACCTCCGGTTTGCGCGAGGTGGGATCGTAGGTCTCCGACCTGTAGGTCGTGACCTCCAGGACCCAGTCGTCCTTCCGACTACCGATGGTGCCGAACGCCTTGCCGATGTCCCAGACATGGTCCGCCCAGCCGGACAGCAACCGCTCGATCACGTCCGGGTGCGCTGACGTGGTGAAGTCCAGATCCTTGCTCCCGCGGCCGAGCAGAATGTCCCGGACAGGACCGCCGACCAGGGCGATCTCGTGGCCGGCGGCGGCGAACCGGGAGCCCAGTTCGTCGACCACGGGTGCGAGTTCCAGCAGGGCCTGGACGGCTCGTTGCTGGACGCTGGACAACGATCCGGCGGAGGCTGACTGGTCGGCAAAGGGTGACACGGGGAACTAGGTTACGGTGACGGCGTGTTGAGATGGCGACTGAGGCTCCCGGCGGTGCTGGGTGCCTGCTTGTTGGTTGCTGCTTCGGCAGCGACTCTCAGCGCTCCGGCCGATGCGGAGCCGGTCGACGAGCCGGGCGTGCAGGTCGTCATCGACTCGTTCGGGCCGGTTGCGCCGAAGGTCGGTCAGGACGTCGTGATCAAGGGCCGGGTGACCAACACCAGCTCGGTCACCTTCGACGAGCCGCAGGCACTGGCCTGCATCGACCGGACCCGGCTGTCCAGTACAGCCGCGCTGGACCGGATCTCGACCGAGCAGAACCTCCCGATGGACAAGCGGGACAGCTGCAGCAACCTGACCAACGACAGTCAGACGTTCCAGCCGTTCGACCAGCCGCTGGCGCCGAAGCAGACCGTCGCGTTCTCGCTCAAGGTCCCGTGGAACGAGTGGCAGATCCGTTCCGAGACCGGCGTGTACGTCGTCGGCGTCACGTTCCGCGGTGCCGGACCCGACGGCGCCCGCGTGATGGCGGGCCGGGCCCGCACCCTGATGCCGGTACTGGGCAAGAAGCCGCTCACCCGTACGGTCAACACCGCACTCGTGATCCCGCTGCGGCACCGCCCGACCCAGCTCGGCGGCCGGAACTTCGCCGACGACTCGCTGGCGAAGGCGATCGCCCCGACCGGTTCGCTCGGCCGGCTACTGGCCATCGGCAAGCAGCACCGGGTGACCTGGCTGGTCGATCCGGCGATGCTCGACGAGATCCGGCAACTGGCCAACGGCTACGGCATCCTCGGCCAGTCCGCACCGGGCTCGGGTCAGGCTGCAGCGACCACCTGGCTCAAGGAGTTCGACGCCGTCCAGGCCAAGGGCGATCAGGTCGTTCTGCTGCCGTACGGCGACCCGGATGTGGCCGGCCTGCTGGACTCCGGTGCCCCACTGAAGGAGCTGGTCGGCGAGGCTCGCAAGAAGACCGAACAGTCCGGCGGTGAGCAGGCCAAGAGCTTCACGAACGGGCTGCTGCTCGAGGGCGGCGCTGCAGCCGGTCGCTATCTCGGCGCCGCGTCCGGCGGCTTCACCGGCTCCACTCCGGACGACCTCAACCTGGTCACCAGCTCGTCGTGGTCCGCGGCCACTCGGCCGGTGCTCACGAGCACCCCGGTGTACAACGTGCAAACGCCGGGTCCCGACCAGATGGTGCGGACCGTCATCGCGGACTCCGATCTCACCCACGGCGGCCCCGACCCGGAGACGGCGGACAGCCCGCTCCAGGTCCGCCAGCGGTTCGCCGCCGTCACCGCTCTGATTGCCGCCGCCGGCACCGGCCCCGCGTCGGTCGTCGCCCTGCCGCCGCGCAGCTGGGACACGGACGCCTCGGCCACCACCGCGATCGCGGCCGCAGTGTCGGCGCTGCCCTGGCTCACGCCCACCAACCTGAGCTCGATCGTTGCCGCCAACCCGAAGCCGCACTCCACCAAGGCACCGGCCGCGCCGCGCTCGAACGGCGTCCTGTCCGAGGCCCAGATCGAGAGCATCAAGCAGCTCGACAGCGCGACCACCACGATGGAGAACCTGCTCGTCGATGGCAGCCAGCTCCCCGAGGTGATGACCCAGGCGCTGCTGCGCTCGACCTCGGCCGGCTGGGCCGGGCACCCCGAGGAGGCGCAGTACTTCACCACGATCGAGCTCGGCTCCGCGAACCAGCAACTCGGCAAGGTGCACCTGGTGAACGCCAGCGTCGACCGCGGCCTGCGCAAGGAGATCAAGGTCAACCTGGCCGGCAGCAAGGGCACGTTCCCGCTGACGGTCACCAACGACACCGACTGGTCGGTGCGGGTCGGCATCGAGGTCGCCCCGGTGAACCGGTCCGACCTGAAGATCAAGCGGCCGCAGACTGCCGTCCTCGGCCCCGGTCAGAAGTGGACCCCGCGGATCACCGCGAGCGCCGAGCAGAACGGCCTGATCCGCGCCACCGCCCAGGTGACGAACGCGGACGGCCAGCCGGTCGGCAAGTCGCAGGAGCTGCTGATCCAGGCCAGCCAGTACGGCAGTGTCGGCTGGATCCTCGTCGGTGCCGCCTGCGCGCTGCTGTTCGGTACGTCGTTCGTCCGCATTTACCGCCGGGTCCGCAGCGAGCGCCGCAACCCGGCGCCCCAGGCTGATTCCGCGGACACCGGCGCCGAGTCGCCCGATCCCGCCCACGATCGCCCCGAGGCGACCGACGTTCCCGAACAGACTCCGGGGACGTCACTGAAAGAAGGAGTCGGTTCGAAGGATGGCTGACCGCACCCTGCGATCCGCGGCGGTGATGGCAGCCGGAACGGTGCTGTCCCGCCTGCTCGGATTCATCCGGATCGCCCTGCTCGCGGCCGCCATCGGCACCGCGCTGCGCGGCGACATCTTCACCGCCGCGAACACGATCCCGAACAGCCTCTACATCCTGCTGGCCGGCGGGGTGTTCAACACCGTGCTCGTCCCGCAACTGGTGCGCGCGATCAAGAACCACGACGACGGCGGCCAGGACTTCACCAACCGGGTGCTGACGTTCGGCTTCGTCGTGCTCGCGGTCGTCACCGTGGGCTGCGTACTGCTGGCGCCGGCGATCGCCGAGCTGTACCTGCCGAAGGAGCTGCACAACCCGTCGCGGGTGACCGAGAAGGCGAACATGATCATGTTCGTCCGGCTCTGCCTGCCACAGATCTTCTTCTACGGTGCGTTCGTCCTGGTCGGCCAGGTGCTGAACGCGCGCCGCCGGTTCGGCCCGATGATGTGGGCGCCGATCGCGAACAACATCGTCGCCTGCGC
>DASSDE010000047.1:0-7276 GCA_035697365.1 Kribbella sp.
TTGTACGCGGGGACGTTCAGCTTCTCCAGGAAGTCGATTGCGGTGGCGTCGAACGCGGACGAGAACGCGACCATGCCGAGCGACTTGGCCAGCTCAAAGATCGGTTCGTGCCAGGCCCACGGCGTGTGCGCCTCCTCGTACAGGTCGTACAGCCGCGCCTCGCTCCACAGCTCGTGCTCGGCCGGCAGCCGGAACGCGGGCAGGTCGAGGTCGAGCGTCATCGTGTCCGCGGTGTAGGTCTGCAGCTTGAGCGCATGGGCGCCCGTCTCCGCGACCGCGCGGACGATGTCGAGCGCCCGCTCCAGGTCACCGTTGTGGTTCCCGGACATCTCGGCGATGACGAACGGCTGATGGTCCGGCCCGACCGGCACTCCGCCGATCTCGATGGTGCTCATGATCTCCCCTGGGTTCTACGGTCCTGTTTGCGCAGGCTGATCGGTATCACGATGATCTCGCGCCCGTCGACGGACCGAGTCTCCGGCGTCCCCTCGGCGAACCGGAAGCGCCGGTTCATCTGCCGGACGACAGCGTTGTGCTCGAGCACCTCACCGGTCAGTACGTCGAGACCGAGCTCGTCGAACGCGTACGTGGTGGCCTCGCGCATGATCTCGATCCAGGCCGGCAGCGTCTCGCCGCGCTCGGCCAGCCCGTCCGCGTCCAGGAAGAACCCCCAGGCGCCGGACGATCCGTCGAGGTCGAAGAAGTTCACCACGCCCGCGGTCACACCGTCGCGGGTGTAGATCAGCACCCGCCGGGACGGATCGACCGACGTCTTCGCCCACCACGCTGCGTGTTCGTCCGCGGTGATCTCGTGCGCGGTGATGCTCACGTCCCGGTTGGCCTGCTGGTTCCGGAGTTGCCGGATGAGGTCGACGTCGTCGTCGGTCGCGGTCCGCAGCATGCACCTAACCTAGCTCCAACCGCTTGAGTCCTGTTCTTCGAGCACCCAGATGTGTAAACATCTTTCGACTTCACCCTAGATGACGGTCGGAGAGTGACATGAGAGTCTGGCGAACCATGGGTGTTCTGGGCGTGACCGCGGGACTGTTGCTGGCCGGGCTGTCCGGTCCGGCGTCCGCCGCGCCCGCCCAGTCGGAGCAGCAGTCGAATCAGCAGTCGGATCAGCAGCGCTGCGCGCCCAGTACGACCACGCCGCTGCGGCAGTTCCGGGCGAGCTGGATCTCGTCGGTGGTGAACATCGACTGGCCGTCGAAGACCGGCCTGAGCGCCGCGCAGCAGCAGGCCGAGCTGGTCGGCTGGCTGGACGACGCGGTCCGCCAGCACCACAACGCGGTCGTCCTCCAGGTGCGTCCGACCGCGGACGCGTTCTGGCCGTCGAAGGTGGAGCCCTGGTCGCAGTACCTGACCGGGCACCAGGGCGGCGACCCCGGCTACGACCCGCTGAAGTTCGCGGTCGCCGAGGCGCACAAGCGGAACCTCGAGCTGCACGCGTGGTTCAACCCGTACCGGCTCTCGATGGGTACGGATCTCAACGCGCTCGTCCCGACGCACCCGGCGCGCCAGCATCCGGACTGGGTCGTCTCGTACGGCGGGAAGCTCTACTACAACCCCGGCATCCCGGCCGCCCGCAAGCTGGTCGAGGACGCGATCATGGACGCGGTCGCGAACTACGACATCGACGGCGTGCACTTCGACGACTACTTCTACCCGTACCCGGTGGCGGGCCAGACGTTCGACGACGCGGCCACGTTCGCGCAGTACGGCGACGGGTTCACCGATCTGCAGGCGTGGCGACGGCACAACATCGACCTGCTGATCCACGAGCTGAGCGAGAAGATGCACGCGATCAAGCCGTGGATCAAGTTCGGTATCTCACCGTTCGCGGTCTGGCGGAACAAGGCCACCGACCCAGAGGGCACCGACACGACGGCCGGCGTGCAGACGTACGACGACCTCGCGGCCGACACCCGCAAGTGGGTCCGCGACGAGTGGATCGACTACATCGTCCCGCAGGTGTACTGGGCCGGCGGGTTCGCACCGGCCGACTACAACAAGATCGTGCCGTGGTGGGCCGACCAGGTCCGCGGGACGCACGTGCACCTCTACATCGGCGAAGCGACCTACAAGGTCGGTACGTCGACGCAGTCGCCGGACTGGGCGGACCCGAAGGAACTGAGCGACCACCTGGCGTTCGACAGCACGATCCCCGAGGTGCAGGGCAACATCTACTTCTCCGCGAAGGACGTCCGCGCGGATCGCCTCGGCGCGACCACCCTGCTCAACGACACCTGGTACACACGGCCCGCGCTGATCCCGGCGATGCCGGCGCTCGACTCCCGCGCACCGCTGCCCGCGCACGCGGTGCATGCGTCCCGGACCGCGAACGGCGTCCAGGTGAAGTGGTCGCGGACCTCGAAGGACACCACCTCGTACGCGATCTATCGACGCGAGCTCACCGGCGGCGACCACTGCCCCGACAACGACGCGCGCAACCTGATCGCCACGGTCCGCTCGACGGGCGCCGCCCAGTCGTTCCTCGACACCACCGCAACCCCAGGGACGGCGTACCTGTACTCCGTCACCGCCCTGGACCGCCTCGCCAACCAGAGCGTCGCGATCCCCGCCGTCTCGCTCCGCTGAACTCCTACGGGCTCTTGAGTCCCGGCGTGGTTGTCACCTGCGTCGGGACCGGGCCGGTGGGATAGGTCGGCGTCGGGGACGTGGGGATGCTGGTCGGGAAGGTCCCGGTCGGGAACGGCTGCGTCGGCTGGGTGCCCGTCGGGATGCTCGGGGTCGGGAAGCTCTGCGTGGAGCCGCTCGGAGTCGGGAAGCCGGTGACCGGCCCGGTGGGGAATCCGGTCGCCGACGAGGTCGGGAAGGGCGTCGACGGGCTCTGTGCCGGGAACGTCGGCGTCGGGGACTTCGTCGGGTACGGGTTCGCCGGCGGCGGCGGGTAGATCTGGTACACCCGGACCGTCCCGAGCTGGAACCGGAGCTCGGTCAGCTTGTCCAGGTTCATCGGCGGTGCACTGACCCGTTCGTCGAGCAGCAGCCACTGCACGTCGTACTGCGTCCGCAGCGTCTCGATCGTCTGCCGGGTCGGGTTGCTGAACACCTCGTCGTTCAGCCTGAGCAGGTCCTGGTTCCAGTACGGTCCCTGGACGGCGGCGGGGTACGTGTCGTCGACCCGCGCCTGGTACGACCAGCCTTCGACGAGCACGCGGCGTTCGGCGTACCCGGAGATCCAGTACGAGCCGGCCTGGCAGTGCGATGCCCGCGGCTGGTGGCAGTGCACGTTGGTCGCGATCCGATCGTCCGACCCGGAGTTGCGGCGGATGAAGCCGGCCGCCTCGATGCCGCCCGGCGCGATCGAGTCGTACGAGGTCAGCGGCGGGCTCGCGAACCGCCGGATCGACGCGACCGTCGGCGACACCGTCGTACCGACGAGCACCGCGACCGCGATCAGCGCCCAAGTACGCCGGGAACCGCGCAGGACCAGCCCGAACACACCGATCCCGAGCGCCGCGATCACCAGCGCTACCGCGACGCCCTGCCCGAAGCAGGAGGTCGACGTACACGAGCGCGGCGACTGGTGCCGGCCCCAGTAGATCGCGGCGACGCCGATCGCGATCGCGACCCCGGCGATCCAGTACTGCCGCCGCTCGAGCGACCCGAGACCCCAGGTCGCGAGCAGTACGCCGAGCACGAAGCCGGTACGGACGAAGAACAACTGGGTGTCCCCGCGACCGGCGAGCAGGGTCGCGCCGAGCACCGCCGCCACGAAGCCGGCCAGCAGGAACAACACCATCGGGTCGCGGGGGATCCGCCGCTTGATCAGCAGCGCGCCGACCAGCGGCATCGCCCAGCCGACCACGACCACCGCCGCGATCACCGTGACCGCGGACCCGCCACCCATCCGGTCTGCCAAGCTCCGGAACGTCGCCCCGGGGTCGATGCGTACGGTCGACGCCGCGCCCCGCAGTACCAGGAAGAAGACCAGGGCGTAGGCGGCCGCGACGCCGACGCCGAGCACCAGGGCGCGCAGGTTCAGCCGCCCGCGCCGCACGGTCAGGTAGATCCAGGCGACCGCGAGACCCGTCGCGTACACGGGCAGCGTCGTCGACTTGGTCAGCGCCAAGGCGGCGACCAGGACGCCGGCCACGACGAACAGCCGGAACAGTTGGCCGCGCGTCGTCCCCGGCTTCCGCCGTAGCAGCAAGGCGGTGACCGCGATCAGCGGGAGCAGCAGCACCGTCGAGAACGCCTGCGGCGGGTTTGTCAGCTCGCCGAGCGAGAACGGCCCGTCCGCGAAGACGCGGTCCGAGACCGCCCACGGCCAGGCGACCAGGTCGCCGCCGGCGACGACGAGCCCCGCGCCGATCGGAGCGGCCACCGCGCGACCGGTCAGTACCATCCCCACTGCGGCCGCGCCGAGCACGGTCAACAGGATCCAGGCGAACGGCACCATGCGGTGCGTCAGGACGTCGAGCGGCACGCTGCTGATCCAGTGCGCGGAGGCGATCTGCTCGTACGCGGCCCAGTGGCTCGTGAGCCACTTGCCGTCGGCGTACGGGATCCGCGGCGGCACATGGTGAGTCAGCTCACCTGCCAGCGCGAGATTGTGCGGGGCGTCCGAGTCCGGCCGGAGGGCGACCGGGCCGTTGAGCGGGATCAGTTGCGAGCCGACGCGGACGAACCAGGCGGCCGCGACCCCGACCGCGACCATCGCCCCGGCCATCGACCACCACGGGGTCGGCCGCTCGACCGGTCGATGCCGCGGGAGCGTCCGCCACACCCCGAACGCCAGCGCGGGCATCAGGAGCGCCGCGAACGGCATCTTGAACAGCATCCCGATCGGATAGAGCAGCGCCTCGACGGCCATCCCGAACGCCGTACCGAGAACGACGTCCGCGGACAGCCACCCCACTCCGCCGGTCAGCCGCCGCCAGAACATGGTGCCCGGTACGACGATCACAACCAGCAGATAACCGAGATACGCGGCCGGCATCCACGGCGGATGCTCCTGCAACGCCACGAACCAGGCGAGCGGAAGCACCGGAAGACTGACCAGTGCCGCGGCCCGTTTGGCACGCGCTGCGCGGGCTCCTGCGGCCACGCGCTGTCCCCGGCCCGCTCTGATCATCGGGGAAGTCTATGGGGCCGCCACGACGCCTGCCGGACCGCCGCCACTCACCAACACCCGAGCACCACCCGAGCCTGCGCCGACCCGGGCGTGACGAGGCCCGCACCGGAACCATTGGTGAGTGGTGGGGGTCCGAGGCTAGGCTTCGGGACTATGAGTTCGGTGGATCGGAGTCGGGTCAGGGAGTTGATGGGTGAGGTGATGACGGCCCAGGGTCGTGCATTGCCTGCCGAGGACACGGCGGATCTCCGCGAGATCGGGTTCCGCTCGCTGGACTTCTCCGAGCTGGCGCTGCGGGTGGAGGACGAGCTCGGCGACGAGTTGAACTTCGATGCCCCCGGGTTGCGCCGGATCGCGACGGTCGGCGACGTACTGGACTTCATCGAGCAACTCCAGTCGGCGTGAGCGGCCGCCGCAGCACCGCGCTGATCGGCGACGACAACACCGTCGTCGTCGCCGGGCAGCGCCTGACCTGGCGGACCCTGCGCAAGCTGCCCCAGCTGCCGTCCCCCGCGGCCGTGCTCGTCGACAACGGCGCGGACGCGCTCGCGGCGGTCCGGCACCACGCCGTCCACGGCACCGAGCTGCTCGTCGCGACCGAGGCTCGCGTCGACGAACTCATGCGCGAGGAGCTCGGCGAGTCCGGGTTCGCGATCGTTCTGCCCGACGGAACGGTCACTCCGGCCCGGCTGAAGCGCGTCGAGGAGTCCGGCCGCGCCTGGCTGCTCACCTCCGGCTCCACCGGGCGTCCGAAGCGCATCGGTCACACCCTGGAATCGCTGACCACCGTCACCGCCGACCAGCCGCCGCGTACCTGGCTGCTGCCGTACTCGCCCGGGACGTACGCCTGGTGGCAGGTCGTCACGTTGTCCCTGACCCAGGCCGACCAGGGCCTGGTCGTCATCGAGCCGCACGAGCTGGAGGAGTGGCCCGCGATCGCCACCGAGCACGGCGTCACCGCCGCCTCCGGTACACCGACGTTCTGGCGGCAGGCGATCTACCGCGACGCCGAGGCGCTGGCCGGCGTACCGCTGGAGCAGATCACGCTCGGCGGCGAGCCGGTCGACCAGGCGATCCTCGACCAGCTCCGGGAGATCTTCCCGGCCGCGCGGATCTCCTGGATCTATGCATCCTCCGAGGTCGGCGCATCGATCGTGGTGCACGACGGCAAGGCAGGCTTCCCGAAGGCCTGGCTCGACCGCCCGGCCGAGCCCGAGCGTCCGGCGCTGAGCGTCGAGGGTGACGAGCTGGTGATCCGCTCTCCGCATCACGGCGCCGGCCAGATCGGTGCGGTCCGCACCGGCGACCGGGTCGAGTACGACGGCGATCGGGTGCTGATCACCGGCCGGCTGGACAGCGACGAGATCAACGTCGGCGGGTCCAAGGTGTCGGCCGGCGTGGTCCGGAACGTACTGATGGGCCACCCGGGCGTCTCGTGGGCCCGGGTGTTCGCCCGCAAGGCGCCGCTGGTCGGCCGGATGGTCGCGGCCGAAGTGGTGCCGAACCGTTCGCTCGGCCCGATCACCGACGCCGACCTGGTCCAATGGTGCTCGACCCGGCTGCCGGACTACGGCGTCCCGCGGCGGATCAGGTTCCTCGACGAGATCCCGCAGAAGGAAAGCCTGAAGAGTGATGTCTGAGACCCCCGGAATCGTCCCGCCCGCGTCGGTCGTCCTGGTTTCGGGCGGGTCCCGCGGCCTCGGCCTGGCGATCGTCACCGACCTGCTCGCCGCGGGCGTGAAGGTCGCCGCGTTCGCCCGTACCGTCACGCCGGAACTCGGCGCCCTCGCGGAGAAGTACCCCGACCACCTGCACCACGGCTCCGTCGACATCAACGACAGTGCTGCCGTGCAGGCATTCGTGAAGGCGGTCGAGGCGAAGCTGGGTCCGATCGATGCCTTGGTCAACAATGCGGCGATCGGTCAGGACTCGTTGCACGTCCACACCTCAGCGGAGAATCTGGCCGCGATCATCCAGACCAACCTGACGGCGCCACTGGTGCTGACCCGGTACGTGCTGCGCCGGATGCTGGCGAAGGGCCTGAAGGGCCGGATCGTCAACATCACCTCGATCTGCGCCCAGCGCGGCTACCCCGGCCTGGTCGCGTACTCCGCCACCAAGGGCGGCATGGACGCGGCCACCCGTTCGCTCGCCCGCGAACTCGGCGGCCGG
>DASSDE010000048.1:0-8792 GCA_035697365.1 Kribbella sp.
TGAAGATCGTCTCGCCGGACATCCTGCACAAGACCGACGCCGGCGGCGTCGTGGTCGGCGTGGACAGCGAGGACGCCGCCCGCGACGCGTTCGACAAGATCCTGGCGAACGCCCGGTCGTACAAGGCGGACGCGGAGATCACCGGCGTCCAGGTGCAGAAGATGCTGGTCACCGGCGGTGATGTGCAGGAGGTGATTGTCGGTGCGGTCACCGACCCGACGTTCGGCAAGATCGTCGCGTTCGGCCTCGGCGGCGTCCTGGTGGAGGTGCTGAAGGACGTCACGTTCCGGCTGGCTCCGCTCGGTGACGGCGAGGCGCGGGCGATGATCGACGGGATCGGCGCGCACGAGATGCTGAACGGCGTCCGCGGCGCGCAACCGGTCGACAAGGACGCGCTCGCCGACCTGGTCCGGCGGCTGTCCGACCTGGTCACGGACTTCCCGCAGTTCGCCGAGGTGGATCTGAACCCGGTGCTCGCCGGTCCGGACGGCGCCACCGCGGTGGACTTCCGGATCATCGTGGACGCCGAGGCCGGCAAGCCGGTCGAGCGGTACAGCCAGGAGGAGATCCTGGCCGCGATGACCCGGATCATGAAGCCGCGGGCGATCGCGGTGATCGGGGCGTCCAACGAGGACGGCAAGATCGGCAACTCGGTGATGAAGAACCTCGTCAACGGCGGGTACGCCGGGGACATTTACCCGATCAACCCCAAGGGCGGCGAGGTGCTCGGGCGGAAGGCGTTCGCCTCGATCCTCGACGTCCCGGGTGACGTCGACGTCGCGGTGTTCGCGGTCCCGGCCAAATTCGTCGCCGGCGCGCTCGAGCAGTGCGGGCAGAAGGGCGTCGCGGGCGCGATCCTGATCCCGTCCGGCTTCGCCGAGACCGGGGAGCAGGCGCTCCAGGACGAGGTCGTCGCGATCGCCCGCAAGCACAACGTACGGATCCTCGGACCGAACATCTACGGCTACTACTACCTGCCCGAGAGCCTCTGCGCGACGTTCTGTACGCCGTACGACGTCAAGGGCAGCGTCGCGCTGTCGTCACAGAGCGGAGGCATCGGGATGGCGATCCTCGGGTTCAGCCGCTCGAGCCGGATGGGCGTCTCCGCAATCGTTGGAGTAGGCAACAAGGCCGACATCGACGAGGATGACCTCCTGACGTTCTTCGAGAACGACGACAACACCAACCTGATCGCCATGCACCTTGAGGATTTGAAGGACGGCCGGGCCTTCGCCGAGACGGCGGCCCGGGTGTCGAAGAAGAAGCCGGTCGTCGTACTGAAGGCCGGCCGGACCTCCATGGGCGCCCGGGCGGCGAGTTCGCACACCGGCGCGCTGGCCGGCGACGACAAGGTGTACGACGACATCCTGCGGCAGAGCGGGGTGGTCCGGGCGCCAGGGCTGAACGAGATGCTCCAGTACGCCCGCGGAATCCCGCTGCTGCCGACGCCGAAGGGCGAAAACGTCGTCATCATCACCGGTGCGGGCGGCTCCGGCGTCCTGCTGTCGGACGCCTGCGTGGACAACGGTCTGACGCTGATGGACATCCCGCCGGATCTCGACGCGGCGTTCCGCAAGTTCATCCCGCCGTTCGGTGCGGCCGGCAACCCGGTCGACATCACCGGGGGTGAGCCGCCGTCCACGTACCGGAACACGGTCGCGCTCGGGCTGTCCGACGAGCGGATCCACGCGCTGATCCTGGGGTACTGGCACACGATCGTGACACCGCCGATGGTGTTCGCGAAACTGGTCGCCGAGGTGGTCGAGGAGTTCCGGGCCAAGGGCATCGACAAGCCCGTGGTCGCCTCGCTGTCCGGTGACGTCGAGGTCGAGGAAGCCAGCCAGTACCTGTTCGACCACGGTGTGGTCGCGTACCCGTACACCACCGAGACACCCGTCCAGGTGCTCGGTGCCAAGTACCGCTGGGCCCGCAATGCCGGGCCACTGAGCTGAGCCTGATTGGAGGAAGGGCAGTCCGCGGGGGAACCCAACCGCTAGTTGGCGTCGATCTAAGGAGTCCGCCTTGGACGTCACGCGCAAGACCTCAGAAGTTCCTGAAGAGCCTGCCGCGGGCGCTGCGACCGCCGCGACCGAGAAGGTCTGGAAAGCGGGCAGGCTCGAACCGATGCCGATCCGGAAGCTTCCGGACGCACCGCCGTCCATGCACATCCTCGGCCCGACCGTGTTCCTGGTCGCGCTGGGTGTGGGCATGGGGGAGTCGTACATGTGGCCCCGGCTCGTCCTGGTGTTCGGGCCGGACATCCGCTGGTTGTTCCTGGTCGGTGTCACGCTGCAGGCGTTCGTGCTGCTGGAGATGGCGCGGTACGCGATGGCCACCGGAGAGAGCATCTTCTTCGGCGCGGCCCGGATCTTCAAACCGCTGATGTGGTTCTTCTACGCAGCGGCGATCCTGATCTATATGTGGCCGGGCCATCTGTCCGCCGGCGCGGCCGCCTTCGAGGAGATCACCGGCATACCCTGGCAGGTCACGGCGTGCGTGGCTCTGGTGTTCGTGGGTGTCCTGTTCAGTCTGTTGTCGGTGATCTACAACTTCCTCGAGAAACTGCTCGGCCTGCTGATCGGGCTGCTGGTCGTCGGTACGTCGGTGATCGCGGCGATCGTCGGCAGCTGGGACGACCTCGGCCGGACGCTGGCCGGGATGTTCGCCTTCGGGTACTTCCCGCACGAGGCGATGACGTCGGCCTGGTTCCCGGTGGTGGTCGGCTCGATCGCGTTCGCCGGTCCGTCCGGCATGCAGCAGATGTGGTACACGCTGCAGTTGCGGGACAGTGGCGCCGGCATGGGCGCACACATCCCGAAGATCCGCGGGCTCCGGTCGGCGGACGAGGCCGAGTCGATGCCGTCGCGCGGGTTCATGTTCGACACCGAGGACCCGGCCGAGATGGAGAAGTGGAAGGGCTGGCGCAAGTGGGTCACGTTCGACGCGATCCTGCTCTTCTGGGGCATCACGATGCTGGTCACGATCTCGTTCACGGTGCTGGCCATGTCGGCGGCCCGGGAGAACCCGAACGTCGCCTCGCTGATCGAGGGTGGTGACCGGGAAGCGGCGCTGAAGGCGATGTCGGACGCGTTCGCGTCGGCCGGTTCACCGGTCCTGGGCACGTTGTTCTTCGCCTTCATCGCGCTGATCGGGCTGAACGCGACCCTGGGTCTGTTCGACTCGTTCTCCCGCGGTCAGGCGGACATGACGTACTACTTCGTGCCGGGCGCGAAGCGGTTCTCGATGTCGCGGCTGTACGCCGGGTTCCTGTGGGGCGTGATCCTGTTCGGGATCCTGATCCTGCTGTTCGGACCGGCCGACGGTCCGGCGGGGATCCTGGACACGCTGGCGTTCCTGTCGACGTTCGCGATGGGCGCGTACTGCATCGTGCTGCTGCTGACCAACAACAGGCTGCTGCCGAAGAAGATCCGTCCCGGCCCGGTGCGGAACGTGATCATCGGGTTCGGAGCGTTCTTCTACCTCGGAATGCTGTTCTACTGCTTGTTCCGCTTCGGTGTGGTCGTGGACTGACCATGGCTGACCTGAAGAAGTTGGCGCAGTACTGCGTCCCGGCCGCGTCGGTAGGCGCGGCCGGGGGACTCATCGCCGGTGCACTGGCCGCGTTCGTCGGCCAGCCCG
Organism: Kribbella sp.; assembly: GCA_035697365.1. Taxonomy (GTDB): domain Bacteria; phylum Actinomycetota; class Actinomycetes; order Propionibacteriales; family Kribbellaceae; genus Kribbella. The sequence continues at coordinate 3,640 of DASSDE010000048.1, forward strand.
CCGGCTGGGCGGTGGCCACCGGGTTCGGCCTCGGCGTACCGCTGATCCTGTTCGGGTCCGGGTACTCCGTACTTGTGGCGTTGGGCAAGTTCCCCGCCGGGGTGTTCACGCCGGCGGCAGCCTACTGGGCGATCGCGTTCCCGCTGTCGTTGCTGGTGCACGCGATCGTGACGGAATGGGTGGTCACGGGGACGCCGGGAGTACCGGCTGATCCGTGGAAGTTCCTCGCGTTCCGGGCGCTGCTCAGCATGGGGTTCGCGATCGGGTTCCTCTGGATGCACGAGCAGATCGCCCGGCTCTGGTGGCCCCGCATCATGGACGACAACGAGTACGCCCGCCGTACCGTCGGAAAATACACCCAACTGGCCGTCGCTCTGGAGGAACGCAAAGCCGCCAGGGACCGAGGCCGCAAACGACGCGTCGCCTGAGGTTTGAGTGGCTCACCTCTTAAATCGCCCCTTCACCTCTCGCATGCCGAGGGCGAAGGGGCGCTTTGAGGAGTGAACCGCTCAAAGGGTGCGGCGGCGTTTGCGGGGTGCGGGGTCGGCTTCGGGGGTTTCGGTGGCCGGCTCCGCGGCCTGGAGGTCGTGGTACGCCTTGCGGGTGTGCTCGGTGTGCTCGCGCATGATCTGGGCGGCCTTGTCCTCGTCGCTCTCGCTGATCGCCTTCACCAGGCGGTTGTGCTCGCGCCACGAGGCCGCGCCACGGACCGGTGCGACGGGCGTGTAGTACCAGCGGACGCGGCGGTCGACCTGGGCCGCGAAGTCGACCAGGAAACGGTTCCCGGACATCTGGGTGATCAGGCTGTGCAGTTCGCCGTTGGTCCGGACAGTGCCGTCGATGTCGCCGGCCTCCTGGTACGACGTGCCGACCTTGCAGAGGTCGCGAAGCTTTGCGACGTCGTCCTTGGAAGCGTGCCGGGCCGCGAGGCGCGCGGACTCCGACTCCAGCGCGGCGCGGGCCGCGAGCAACTGGTCGACCTCGTCCTCCGCGGGCACGTGCACCATCGCGCCGAACCCGGGCCGTAGGTCCACCCAGCCCTCGTTGTTCAACCGCTGGAGGGCCTCGCGGACCGGCTGCCGGGAGACGCCCAGCAGGCCGGCGAGCTCGACCTCGACCAGGTGCCGGCCGCGCTCGAGCGTACCGTCGATGATCATCTCGGTCAGGGCCTCGTACACCGACTCGCGCAACGGCTGCGGCCGCTTGACGTGCCGCGCGCCCGCCGGTTCCGCACCCGCCCCTGGCCCCGCACTGATCGTCGTCATGAGGTCCCTTCCGGTCCTACAGTCATGGCATTTGGTAGACAGTCTACCAAGTGCCATGACCTGACATATACCTCCGGCGGAAGATGTTCCGTCCGCCTGGGTCAGGCAGCCGACTCGCCGGCGTCCTGGCGGTCGCTGTCGTGGTTTGCTGCGTGGCTTTCGCCGTGGTTTCGCGCGCTGGTGCTGCGGGCGTCGGTTCCGGTCAGCTCGGCGAGTTCTGCGTCGAGATCGGCCGGGGTGTTCAGCGTCTCCAGCTCCGGGGCATCCGGGAACTGCGGCCGGGCCGCCAGAGCACCGAACCTGCGTGTGAAGATCATTTCTTCCTCTCCTTGAATTCTGCCTTCTGTATACATTCAACCAGCCCTACTCACCGGTTATGCCCACGTCTCACGTGATCCCCGTTACGTACGCCGTGATCCGGCTTACACCCCGCCGACGTCCGCTGACGTCCGGGTTTCCACCATCGCCGGGTCAGGGGCCGACGGTCAAAGACTTGCTCGCTATGTCGAGATAGCCCGAATCCATCAGATGTACGTCGAGCAGATCGTCGAGCGCCTTCTGGACGCCGGCCTGCCGCGCCACATCGAGCAGGGCCCGCGCCTGCACGGGTTCCGGGCTGCGCGCAGCGATCACCAGCCCGACGCGCGGGCCGTTCGCCGGCCGCTTCAGCGGTACGACGCGCATTCCGTCCGGTACTCCGAACATGTGCAGCCACGCGTGCGAGATCACGGTCGACCAGTGGTCGCCGTGTAAGTGGCTGTAGAGGCCGGATACGGTGTCGCTCTCGATCGACGGAGTCGCGGTCGCGCCGTCGTCGGTGAAGTATCCGTTCATGATCCGGCGGTTGCGCATGTCGGGGGAGAGCAGGCACAGCGGCAGCTCCGCCACCTGCGACCAGGTGGCGACCGGCAGCTCGGCGAGTTCGGTGTGCTTCGGGGTGAGCAGGAGGTAGCGCTCCTCGTACAGCGGGGTCTTGCGGACCTGTCCGAGCGTGTCGTCGTCGAGGTACGTCATCGCGACGTCCAGGTCGAACTCGGCCAGCTTCTGGGTGATGTCGCGCGACGACAGCGACTCGAGGGTGACGCGCGCGTTCGGGTGCCGCTCGCAGAAGGGCGTGGTGAGCAGCGAGACGACGGGCATTGCGGTCGGGATCGCGCCGAGCCGGAGGGTGCCGGTCAGGCCGCCACGCATCATCGACAGCTCGTGCCGGAGCGCGTCCTGCTCGGCGAGGATCCGCTGTGCCCAGAGCAGTACCCGCTCGCCCTCGGGAGTGAGGCCCTCGAACCGGCGGCCGCGGCGCACGATCGGCACGTCGAGTTCCTGCTCGAGCTTGCGGATCGCGGCCGACAAGGACGGCTGCGAGACGTAACAGGCGTTCGCCGCCCGGGCGAAATGCTTCTCGCGGGCGAGGGCGACGAGGTACTCCAGCTGACGGAGCAGCATCAACGACCTCGGTTTGGTGTGCAGTCGCCTGTATACATAATCCAACTGTAGTGACGGGTCCGGTCGCCGGGAAGATCTCGTTGTCGATGTGAACTGGGTCACAGGGTGTCTGTTCTGTCTGACGCCGTTCGACGGTCTGGCAGAGGCACTTCTGCGAGAAGGAGTTATGTGATGGAGAAGGTCGTTTCGAAGGACGGCACCGAGCTGGCGTACGACGTTGTGGGCAGCGGCCCCGGGCTGGTGCTGGTCAGCGGCGCCTTCACGGGCCGCGCAAACTACGCCGAGTACGTCGACGCGCTGAAGTCGGCGTTCACGGTGGTCAACTATGACCGGCGTGGTCGAGGCGACTCGGGCGACACCGCGCCGTACGCCGTGGAATGCGAGTGGGAGGACCTGGACGCAGTGCGGTCGGCTACCGGCGCTCGGTACGCCTGTGCGTTCTCGTCGGGCTCGATGGTGCTACTGCAGGCAGGGCTGCCGTTCGAGAAGCAGGCGCTGCTGGAGCCGCCGTTCCGTGTGGAAGGTGCACCTCCGGACCCGGAGCGGTACGTGGAGCGCCTGCAGGAGTACGTGGCTGCCGGGGATCCAGGTGGTGCTGCCGAGCTGTTCATGGTGGAGGCGGTCGGGCAGCCGCGGGAGATGGTGGAGCAGATGCGTCAAACACCCATGTGGGCCGGACTGGAGGCTATTGCGCCCACACTGGTCTATGACGGGCTTCAGATGCGGGGCAGCGCCGTACCGCGGGAGCTGCTCGCGTCCATCGAGGTACCGACACTGGGTCTCTACAGCAACGCGAGCCCGGAGTGGCTGCAGCGGTCCGTGCGGGAGACTGCTGACGCGCTGCCGCAGGGCACGGCTGCGGGGCACGACGGAACGTTCCACACGCTGCCGCCGGAGACGTTGGCGCGGGTACTGGCGGACTACTTCGTCAAGGCGTGAACCCGTCGGCCGGGGACGACCCGGTCGAGGAGGCGTTTGAGACGTGGTGCGAGCGGCTGTTCGACGCCGTAGTGCAGGGCGGCCGCGACACCGACCATCAGCAGCATCGTGGCGGCGACCAGGAGGACGTGGTTCACCTGGTCGCCGAGGCGCTCGAAGATGATGAAGCCGATGTGCGCGTGCACCAGGTACAGCGGGTAGGTGAGCGCGCCCAGGACCGCGAACCACGGCCGGCCGAAGCGGTGCGTGAGCTTCAGCGCAACCGCGAGCATGATCGCGAAGATCACCATGATGATCGCGATCACGGCCGACCGATGGATCTCGGTGTGGTACCGGATCCCGACCCGGTCGGCGAATCCGATGCCGCGGTAGATCGCGTTGCCGAGCGCGATCGCGACGATCGCGAGCCGCTGCGGCGTCGCGCCGTACCGGTGGATCAGGCAGAGCGCCATTCCGGCGATGAAGTAGTGCGAGAACTGGGTGTTCAGCACCAGGTCGGTTGCGTGCGGCAACAGTCCGGCCTGGAAGCCGAAGGTTGCCGCGAGCCACGCCCAGCAGAAGACGGTGACGCGGCGCGCGGTGACGCCGATCCAGGTGAGCACCAGGACCATCGCGTAGAACCGGATCTCGGCCCACAACGTCCAGTAGACGACGTCGACGTTCCCGATGTTCGGCAGCGAGTTGAACATCGTGAGATTCGCCAAGTACTGCGGGAGCGAGACGTTGAAGCGCCCTTCGCCGAGGGTGATCGAGACGAGCGTGGTGAGGGTGACCGCGATCCAGTACGCCGGGTAGAGCCGTACCGCACGGGAGATCACGAACGACCGCGGACTGCGGTTCCAGGCGCTGAGCAGTACGACAAAGCCGCTGATCGTGAAGAACAGGTCGACACCGAGGTACCCGTAACGCGCGACCACGTCGACGTGCGGGAAGCGCAGCCCGCTCAGCCCGCCGGCGTACGCGGAGAACAGATAGTGGTACGCCATCACCGCGACCGCTGCGAGGATCCGCAACAGATCAACCTCGTGGAGCCTGCCCTTCGTCGGTTCCACAACCGTCCTCTCCGCCGCGATCGCCCCAGTCTGCCCGGCCGACCGAGGACAGGTCGTCAGCCCTGAGCACGATCCCGGAGTCCGACTTACGGATGACGAGGAGACGGTTGTGGGCGGCAAGTACTTGGAGGTGCGTCCCGAGATTCTTGCCCGGCTGCTTGCCTGCGGTCAGGTTGGTAGTCGCATCGGCATCAGGATGTAGGCGGCGTCGGTGGGCGGGGTGTCCTCCGGGGAGTGCAGCCCGGTCAAGTTGGCCGGCTTGGTCGGTTGGGTGAACGCGAAGTGCGCGATCGGCGTACCGAGTGAGGCCAGGCCGTCGAGCAGGTAGCCCGCGTTGAAGCCCGTCGCTGCCGGCTCGCCCGTAAGCGTGACCGCGACGGACTCCGACGCCTGCGCCTCCTCACCGTTGCCGGCGTCGAGGGTGGCTGCGCCGTCCGCGAAGGTGATGCGGACC
>DASSDE010000049.1:0-2729 GCA_035697365.1 Kribbella sp.
GGGTTGTCCGGTTCGTCGCTCATCGGAGGGCCTTCCTGTGCGGGTGGGGCGTACAACTCCAACGTACTGGTTCCGTCCGTGAGTTCCTCGCTGGGTGAACGCACGACCGTCCTTGTTCGCCGCAGGCAGAGCCTGAACTCCGGTCCGGCAGGTAGGTGAGGAAGGCAACAGTCTCTCCCGGCGCACGCCGTACAACGCACCGCAGTCCTGTACGCCGGGACTCGGAAAGGGAGGGGATGTGCTGGAGAGGGAGGGTAGGAGGGAGAATTGCGGTGCGGTTGATGGAATGGTGGGGGATGGAATGGTGTGGTGTGAGCGTGGGGACCTGGCCGGAATGAGGAACGGATGAGCGACGCGATCAGACTGCTGGACATTCGCGACAGCGCGTTGTCCAGCGACGAGGTACTCGCGGCTGTCGCGGACCCGACGGCGGGCGGAACTGCGCTTTTCATCGGCACTGTGCGCAACCACGACCAGGAAAAGCCGGTCGACCGCCTGAGCTACGAGGCGCATCCGGACGCGTTGGAGCACCTGCGAAAGGTTGCGCAGCGTATTTGTGACGACCCCGCGGTGACCGCCCTGGCCGCTGTGCACCGGACCGGGGACCTGGTGATCGGTGACGCCGCGGTGATCGTGGCGGTGGCGGCGTCGCACCGGGACGTGGCGTTCACCGCGTGCCGGCAGCTGATCGACGACCTCAAGGCCGAGGTCCCGATTTGGAAACACCAGCGCTTCACGGACGGTGGCAGCGAGTGGGTCGGCGCTCACTGACCCGTACGCTGGGCGCATGAAGGTGGCCGGATGAAGGTTTTGGCGTGGCTGGCGTTCCCGCTGGTCGCCACGCTGCTGGCGATGTGCTGGGCGGCCTGGCGCGGGTGGCGCAGCCGTGAGCGCCGCCGGTCCGGTGGCGCCTTCGCCTCGGTCGAGGACTTCCGTCGCTTCAACGCCGCGCTCGCCGCGCCAGGCCCACGGGCCACTCCGGAACGTCGCCGTGGCCTCGGTCGTCGTAACCATCAGCCGGTCTCTTCCGAGATCCGTAGCTCCGGCTCCAAGATCGCAGGGCAGGGTTCGTGACACGTCGTACCGCCACATTGGTCACCTCGATCGTCGTGCTCGTCGTCTCGCTGGGGCTGGTCACCGCATTCCCGGTGCCCTTCGTCTCGTTCAGCCCGGGGCCGGTCAAGGACACCCTGGGATCGGCGAAGAACAAGCCGGTCGTCGAGATCACCGGCCACGCCACGTTCCCGACCACGGGCCAGCTCGACCTCACGACGGTCTCCGTGACCTCGCCCGACCGGCAGCTGACCCTGCCGCAGGCGATGCGGAACTGGCTCGACCCGCACCACGACCTGTTCCCGCGCGACATCATCTATCCGCCGAGCCAGAGCGCCGACGAGGTGGAGCAGCAGAACACCGCGGAGATGACGGGCTCGCAGGACAGCGCGGTCGCCGCCGCGCTCCAGGCGGCGAACGTCCCGTTCCACACCAAGGTGTCGACCGTTGCCGAGAAGTCGCCGGCCGAAGGCAAGCTGAAGGCCGGCGACCTGGTGCTCGCGGTCGACGGTCACGCGGTGACGCAGGTCCCGCAGGTGGGCGAGTTCGTCCGCAAGCACAAGGTGGGCGACAACGTCGTCTTCCTGATCCGCCGCGGGACCGCCGAGCAGACCGTCGAGCTGAAGACGGCCGCGACTCCCGGCGAGGAGACCCGCCCGATGGTCGGGATCACGATCGGCGTCGACTCGCAGGTCAAGGTGACGGTGAACCTGGGCCAGGACATCGGCGGGCCGAGCGCGGGCACCGCGTTCGCGCTGGCCATCTACGACAAGCTGACGCCGGGTGCCCTGCTGAACGGGAAGCACGTCGCCGGCACCGGCACGATCGACGCGCTCGGCCAGGTCGGCGCGATCGGCGGCATCCAGCAGAAGATCGCCGGCGCCCGGAACGACGGCGCCACGGTGTTCCTGGTCCCGGCGCCGAACTGCGCGGCCGCACTGCACGCCGACGTCAAGGGCATCCAGCTGGTCAAGATCAGCACGTTGACCGACGCGATCAGCGCCCTGAAGGCAGTCGCCGCCGGTAAGGGAGACGCGCCGTCGTGCAGCCAATGAGCCACCTGAACGAACCGGCGACCCGAAGGGAAGACCTGCCGGCATGGAATCCGTAGGCACGCTGCCATCCGACGCGCTGAGCCGCGCGGTGATCGAGATCGAGAAGCACGTGAGCAGCGCGGGCTGGGACCAGCCCGCGCAGTTGTTCGCGCTGGTCCCGACCGCCGAGCTGCTCCGCGCCGAACCGCAACTGGCCGCCGAGCTCGGCGCTGAGGACGCATCCCAGCCGCTGACCGCGGTTGCCCAGGGCGAGCTGCCCGGCGGCGTCGACGACGACAACCTCGCCGACGCGCTGGGCCGGATCGAGTGGCCCGACGGCGTGGCCGGCTGTGCGTTGGCGATCGAGCGGATCGTGCTGCCCGCGGCCGCCGAATCCGGCTTGTCCAGCGTCGAGTCGGACGCCGAGCTGGCCCGGCTGGCCGGCAGCGATCCGCGCCGGCACGAGGTCCGGATGGTCGCGGGGGTGCTCCGCGAGGGCGACTGCTTCGGTGCCGTCCGGCTGCGCGCGCACGACGAGGACGGCGCCGTGCTCACCGGCGTCGACTTGGTCCCCACGCTGTGCGAAGTACTGTCTTTGACATTCGAACCTTCGGCCGGCAGCCGGTCGGGTGAAGGTTCCGG
>DASSDE010000050.1:0-5556 GCA_035697365.1 Kribbella sp.
AGCGGACGGTACGGTCGGCGGCAACGGTGTCGCCGCAGTGCTCCTGAAGCGCCTCGACCAGGCGCTCGCGGACGGCGACACGGTGTACGCCGTGATCCGCGGCACCGCGGTCAGCAACGCGGACGCGCCGCCCGCGCACCAGGCCGAGCTGATCGAGCGCGCGCTGGAGCGGGCCGGGTTCGACGCGGACTCCCTCAGCTACCTCGAGGCGAACGGGATCGGCAGCCAGGCCGCGGATGCCGCCGAGGTGAAGGCGCTGACCGCCGCGCTCCGTCGGCACACCGACAAGGTCGGGTTCTGCACCCTCGGATCGGTGAAGCCGAACATCGGCCACCTGGACAGCGCCGCCGGCATGGCCGGCCTGATCAAGACGATCCTGATGCTGCAGCACCGTACGCTCGTGCCGACCATCAACTTCGCCGCGCCGAACCCGGCGCTCGCGCTCGACGGCAGCCCGTTCGTGATCGGCACCGACGTACGCGAGTGGACCGTACCGTTGCAGTCCGGCAGTACGACCCTCCGCGCCGGCGTCAGCGCCCTGGACCCGAGCGGCACGAACGCACACGTGATCCTCGAGGAGGCGCCGCGCCAGATCCGCCGCGGCGACGACGGCCCTGTCGTCCTGCCGCTGTCCGCCCCGGACCCGGACGCCCTCGCGGATCTCGTCGAGCTGTACCGCACCGACCTCGGGCACGGTACGGGCCACCGCCTCATCGACCTTGCCGGTACGGCGGCGCTCGGCCGGCCCGCGCACCGGCACCGGATCGCGGTCGCGGGCAGTACGGAAGCGGAGCTCGTCGACGCACTCGCCTCCGCGCAGCCGACCGAAGTGCCCCGCGGCGGACCCGGACCGCTCGGGTATGCATTCACCGGACAGGGCGCTGCGCGGCGCGGGATGGCGGCCGGTCTTGCCGCACGGTTCCCGGTGTTCCGCTCGGTCCTGGACGAGTGCGATCGTGTGTACCACGAGGAGACCGGCGGCAGCCTGAACGAGCTGCTCCTGACCCCTGCGGGCACGACGGAAGGTGTGTGGCCGACCGAGACTGCGCAGCCGGCGTTGTTCGCGTTCGAGGTCGCACTTGCGCGGCTCTGGCAGTCGTTCGGTGTGCAGCCCGCGCTGGTCGTCGGTCACAGCGTCGGCGAGTACGCCGCGTTGTGCGTCGCGGGCGCGCTGTCGCTCGCGGACGGCGTACGGCTGACTGCCAAGCGCGGTGAACTCATGCAGCGCGGTACGGTTCCGGGTGCGATGGTGTCGGTACGCGCCGACGCGGACCGAGTGCGTGAGATCGCCCGTACCGCAGGCGTTGAGGTTGCCGCGGGCAACGGTCCGCAGTCGTTCGTACTGACCGGATCCGAGGTGATCGTCGGGCAGCTCGCGGCGCAGCTCGACCAGTTGCAGGTCGCGTGGCAGCGGCTGGATGTGGATCGGGCGTTCCACAGCTCGTTGGTGGACCCAATACTGTCCGACTTTGCGGAGATCGTTCGCGAGATCTCGCTGAAGCCGCTGCGGACGCCGATGGTGTCGAGCTGGTCGGGCGATCTGCTCGAGTCCGGGACCGTACTGGACAGCGACTACCTGGTCGGCCAGTTGCGCCAGCCGGTGCTGTTCGGCGATGCGGTCGAGGCCGTGACCGCGGCCGGGTGCCGCCGGTTTCTCGAGCTTGGGCCCGATGCCGTACTGAGCCCTGCCGGTCGCCGGATCGCGCCGAACAGCACGTGGATCCCGGCGCAGCGTCTCGGTCAGGATCCGGTGCTCGCGACGATGAACGGTCTCGCCGAGCTGTACGAGCAGGGCACCGAGATCGCGTGGGCCAAGGTCTACGCGGACGGCGGCCGGGTTCCGTTGCCGACGTACCCGTTCCGTCGCGTGCACCACCCGGTCGACCCGTCGGTGACGGTGCTCGCGGGTCCTGGTACGGCGGTTGCCGGGGACAACGTTGCGCCGCGGCTGAACGCGTTCGAACGGGCCGCGCGGGCGCAGGCCGTGGTGTTCGAGCCGCCGTCGAGTGCGGCTGTCAAGCGGATCCCGCTGGACCCGCCGAGTGCGCCGGATCCGGTGCTGGACGACGAGTCCGAGACCGGCGAGCCGGGGGAGGAGCGGTCGCCGTTCGAGCTGCCCGCGGAGACGCATCAGCTCGATGCGGACTACCTTGCGCAGGCCGGGTCGTTGCCGGGCGACGAGGTGTCGGCGCAGCGGTACCGGGAGTCGCTCGATGTCGTACTCGATCAGACTTGCGAGCTGCACGGGCTGGACCCGTACGACCTGACCGTGGACCACACGTTCGCCGAGCTCGGGGCGACACCGGCGTCGATGGCGCCGGTGATCGACGAGATCAACAGCCGGTTCGAGGTGGAGCTGGCGCCGGACGATCTGTTCCTCACGTACACCACGCCGCACAAGCTCGCGACAGCGGTCGCGGTCCAGGCCGCCGAGTTGGTCGAGGCAGCCGAGCGGGCCCAATCGGCCGAGCAAGCTCGGTCAGTCGGGTCCCAGTCAGTCGAGCCGGCCGAGTCGACGGAGCCGGCCGAGCAGTCGCAGGCCAACGCGTCGAGCGTCGACGAGTCAGAGACGACCGCCGGTGAGGTCGCTGCGGCGGCTGTCACCGAGGAGCGTGCGGAGGAAAGCGCCCCGGAGCCGTCCGGACATGATCCGCGGGCGGCGTTGGCGGTCCTGGGGTCGGGGCTCGCGGAGTTGGCCGCGAAGGTGGACGAGGCCGCGGCGGCGACCAGCGAGGCCGAGCTGCCGGGCAGCGGGATGGCTGCGCTGATGTCCCAGCAGTTGCGCGTCGCCGGTCAGCTGGTCGACGGCGTCACCAAACTGATGCGCGAGCAACTAGCCCTCCTCACCGAGCCGACCCCGACCCCAACCCCGGAGGGTCTTCCGCCAACGTCCGAAGATTCGTGGGCTATCGGCGACAGTGCTTCGGACGTTGGAGGTGACGAGGGTGGGCGGCGGGATCTGAGCTACTGGGATCACGTGCTGACCGGTGCCGAGCCGTTGGTGTTGCCCGCGGACCGGGTGCGGGCGGCCGGTGATGACGCTGTGGGGTCGGTCAAGCAGGAGCTGGACGAGGAGCTCGGCGACGCGGTGTTCGCGTACAGCCGGGACCGCAAGCTCAGCCCGGTGATGACGATGCTCGCGGCAGCAGCGACCGTACTGGGCCGGTTCGCCGCGCAGGAGGACGTGACGATCGGCTCCGCGCTGATCCGTCCGAAGGGCGATACCTCGACCGACCCGCGCCGCCCGCTGCCGTTGCGTATCGACCTGTCCGGTGAGCCGGATCTGGGCGAACTGACCGAGCGGATCCGCGACGTCACGGCCGCCGCGTTCGACCACGCCGGTGCCGACCTGGCGCTCCTCCAGCGCGACCCGCTGTTCCAGATCCTTGTCGACTTCGAGGACGGTGACGACGAGCTGCCGGCGACGGTCGATCTGCGGTTCCGGCTGACGTACCACGGCGCCGGCATCACCTGTACGGCGGACTACCGGACCGGCCTGTTCGAGCAGCGCACGATCGAGCGCCTGCTCGACTACCTCGCCGAAGCGTTGCGCAGGGCAACGACCAGCCCGAACCTGCGGCTGCCCGAACTGACCCTGCCGATCGAGTCCGACGTCGAGCTGCTCCGCGAACTGGAGTCCGACGTCGACCCGATCGGTCCGATCGGCCGGGTCCGCCGAGCCGCCGTCGTCGCCGGCGAACTCAGCGGACTGCACACCCTGTTCGAGCAGCAGGTCGCCCGGACCCCTGACGCAATCGCTGTAATACAAGGCGATCGAGAGCTCACGTACGCCGAACTCGACCGCCGGTCCAACGCTGTCGCCTGGCAGCTCGCGGACCTCGGCGTGAAGTCCGGCGAACTGGTCGCCGTACGAGTTGCCCGCGGCACCGAAATGGTGGTGGCCGTACTCGCGGTGCTCAAGTCCGGTGCCGCGTACCTCCCACTCGACCCGGGCGTACCGGAGTCACGCTGGGCGTTCATGGTGCACGACTCCGCCGCGGTCGCCCTGGTCGGTGACGACGCCGCACTCGCTGATCGCCTCGGCCTGCGGCTGGTCCCGGTCGCGGCGGTCGACGGCGACCCGCGCGCCCGGCAGGCGCCGCCGGGACGCGCCGCGGCCGACGACATCGCGTACTGCATCTACACGTCCGGCTCGACCGGCAACCCTAAGGGCGTCGTGGTCCCGCACCGCGGCCCGGTGAACCTGGTCCGCCACTACCTGCGGACGCGCCGATCGCTGCGTACGTTGCAGTGGACCTCGTTCGGGTTCGACGTCCACGTACAGGAGATGTTCACGACGCTGGCGTCCGGCGCCGCGCTGGTCCTGATCGGCGAGGACGACCGGTACGACCCGGATGCGGTTGTCGCGGCGCTCCGCGATCACGACGTACAGCGGCTGTTCATGGCGTTCAGTCCGCTGACCGCTCTGCTGGCCACGATGCGCCGGCTGCCCGAGCTGCCTGCCCTGCGGGAGATCGTGGCGGGTGGCGAGGCGATGGTGCTGACCCACAAGGTGCGCGACTTCCTGGACGCGCATCCGCGGTGCCGGCTGTTCAACGAGTACGGGCCGACCGAGGCGTCGATCGTGACCACGATCCACGCGGTCGACCCGGCCGAGGACCGGCCGTCGATCGGGCGGCCCATCGACGGTGTCGCCGTACGCCTGCTGGACGCCGCGCTGCGGCCCGTGCCGGTCGGCGCGGTCGGCGAGATCCACCTCGGCGGCGCCGCCGTTGCCCAGGGCTACATCGGGCGGCCGGAGGAGACCGAGCACGCGTTCGTCGCGGACCCGGGACACCCCGGCGCGCGGCTGTACCGCAGCCGCGACCTCGGCCGCTGGCGCGCCGACGGAACCCTGGAGTACCTCGGCCGCGCGGACGACCAGGTCAAGATCCGCGGCCACCGGGTCGAGCCCGGCGAGACGGAGCACGTGCTGGCGGACCAGCCCGGTGTCGTCGACGCGGTCGTGGTGGCCTGCTCGGACCCGGGCGGTGACACCTGCCTGATCGGGTACGTCGTGCTCGAGGACAGCGATCCCGCCGTACTCGCACGGCTGATGCTCGACCTGGGGAAGGAACTGCCGATCTACCTGGTGCCGGCGGACCTGATCCCGATCGAAGAGCTGCCGCTGGACGACAACGGCCGGCTTGACCGCTCCCGGCTGCCCGAGCCGGAGTGGCTGAAACCCTAGCGGGTCTGGGCCAGGGCGTCCGCTCTGCAACGAGGACGGTGGGCCAGTCGGTGGCAGCCCTCCCGAACAGCCACCGTCTGCCGTACACAATTCCGCCGTACACAATTGCGCCGTACACAATTCCGCCGTACACGATTCCGCCGTACATGATGCAGAACCCGCGTTCGATCCCATCCCTCCTGAGGATCGATCGCGCACGAACCGGTCGGACGTTGCCGACGGCATGCTGGTTCCCGGCCGTGGGTCGCACGCTTGCGGCGGGGGAGTCGCCTCACCCGCCGCTCACGTGTTCCGGTCGATCCAAGGCCCCCCTCGATCTCCCGTGGACCGCCCGGTCCGAGCCCCCTCGACCGGGCGTGGATGAC
>DASSDE010000051.1:0-6651 GCA_035697365.1 Kribbella sp.
TGCGCGACCTCACCGGACAACGCGATCCCGACGAGGAACGCACCGACCGCCGCCGACACCTGCAACTGCTGCGCAATACCCGCGACCAGCAGCGTGAGTCCGAGTACGACGAGCAGCAGCATCTCGGGGTTGTCCGAGGAGACTGCCCGGCTGATCACCCGCCCGTAGCGCAGCGCGAGGAACAGCACCACGCTGACCGTCCCGAGCGAGATCAGTAGCGTCATGCTCCCGCCGGCCAGCCCGACGCCCGCGAGCAGAGCGGTCAGGATCGGCAGGTAGACCGCCATCGACAGGTCCTCGAGCACGAGAATCCCCAGCACCACAGGGGTTTCGCGGTTACCGAGCCGACCGAGGTCGCCGACCACCTTCGCGATCACGCCGGACGAGGAGATCCAGGTGACACCGGCGAGCGCAACCGCTGCCACCGGACCCCACCCGAGCAGCAAGGCGACCGCCGCACCGGGCAACGCGTTCAGCAAGAAGTCGACCGCGCCCGAGACGTACTGCGTCTTCAGTGTCCCGACGAGATCCGACGCCGTGTACTCGAGCCCGAGCAGCAACAGCAGCAGGATGACGCCGATCTCGGCGCCGGTGGCAACGAACTCCTCGCTGGCCGCCAACGGCAGCAGGCCGCCGTGTCCGAACGCGAGCCCCGCCAAGAGGTACAAGGGGATCGGGGAGAAGCCGAGTCGGCCGGCGATCCGGCCGAGGACGCCGAGGGCGAGGATGACCGCACCCAGTTCGATCAGTAGAGCGGTGATGTTTTCGTGCATGCTCAGCCCCCCGCGATCAGATCGGCCACGGCGTCCACGCCCTCGCGGGTGCCGACCACGACCAGGTTGTCCCCGATGGCGAACCGGAAGTCCGGCGTCGGCGACGGGGTCGCTCCGGTGCGCCGCAGGACCGCGACGATCGAGGCACCGGTCCGGCTGCGGACCTGGGTGTCGCCGAGCGTCCGGCCGGAGTACGGCGACTTGGCGGTGATCGGGATGTGCTCGGTGACCAGGTCGATCTCGATCTCGTTGCGGACCGGGTCGATCCGGTCCGGGACCAGCAACTGCGCGAGCGCGGCCGCCTCGCTGCGGCCCAAGGGCACGGACGCCTGGCACTCGTCGTCGTCCTCGGGTTTGTGGAAGCCCAGGAACCGCCGGCCGTCGTTGTGCGCCACCACCGAGATGTGCTTGCCGGCCTCGGTGACCAGGTCGTAGCGCATACCGATCCCCGGCAACGGTGTCTTCGTCGGGTGGGCCTGGGCGTCCATGATGCTCCGATCCATCGGGTACGAATACAAGGCGTCTGCAACCATTCTCTCAAACGTCACAAGGCTTGTTCGGGCCAGACGTGTGAGCTGGATTGCAATCAGGTGCAGTGCAACGAGTTGCATAGGTAGCCTCGGTTCATGGCGCTGGAGCACGCGATCCTGGTCTCGCTGACCGAGCGGGCCGGCACCGGGTACGAGTTGGCCCGGCGGTTCGACCGTTCGATCGGGTACTTCTGGCCGGCCACGCACCAGCAGATCTACCGGGTGCTGCGGCGGATGGACGATGCCGGCTGGGTGCGGCACACCGAGATCGCGCAGGACGGCCGCCCGGACAAGAAGGTGTACCGGATCGCGGCGGCTGGGCGCGCGGAGCTGACCCGTTGGCTGGCCGCGCCGGAGGATCCTGCCGTACTGCGGGACGGTCTGGGCGTGAAGCTCCGCGGCGCCTCGCTGGGCGATGCCGGTGTCGTACTGCGTGAGGTCGAGCGGCACCGCGCCGAGCACGCGATGCGGCACGAGGTGTATCGCGGCATCCAGAAGCGCGACTTCCCGAAGCCGGCCGGCCTGCACGGACGCGACCTGCACCAGTACCTCGTCCTGCGCGGCGGTATCCGCGCCGAGGAATCCTTCGTCGCCTGGTGCGACGAGGTGATCGACGCCCTCCGGAAGGACAATCCATGAGCGCCTATCCGCACCTGCTCGAGCCGTTGGACCTCGGCCATGTCGTGTTACCGAACCGGGTGATCATGGGGTCGATGCACACCGGGCTCGAGGACCGCCTGAGCGATCTGCCCAAGCTTGCGGCGTACTTCGCCGAACGGGCCCGTGGCGGCGTCGGCCTGATGGTGACCGGCGGCTACGCGCCCAACTGGCAGGGCTGGCTCACACCGTTCGGCTCCAGACTGACCAGTCGCCGTCAGGCCCGCAAGCACCGGCTGCTGACCGATGCCGTCCATGCCGAAGGCGGCCGGATCGCGCTGCAGATCCTGCACGCCGGCCGGTACGCGTACCACCCGTTCAGCGTCTCCGCCTCCGCGCTGAAGGCCCCGATCAACCCCTTCAAGCCCCGCGCGCTGTCCGATCGTGGCGTCCTGCGACAGATCAAGGCGTACGTCGACTGTGCGGCGCTCGCCCGCGAGGCCGGGTACGACGGCGTCGAGATCATGGGGTCCGAGGGGTACTTCATCAACCAGTTCCTCTCCGAGCGGACGAACCACCGGACGGACCGCTGGGGCGGCAGCCCGGAGAACCGCCGCCGGATCGCGGTCGAGATCGTCCGGCAGACCCGCGAACACCTCGGCGACGACTTCCTGATCATCTACCGGCTGTCGATGGCCGACCTGGTCGAGGGTGGTCAGACCTGGGACGAGGTGGTTGCGCTGGGCAAGGAGATCGAGGCCGCCGGGGCGTCGATCATCAACACCGGGATCGGCTGGCACGAGGCCCGGGTGCCGACCATCGTCACGTCCGTACCGCGAGGCGCCTTCACCAGCGTGACCGCGGCGTTCAAACCGTCCGTGCAGATCCCGGTCGTCACCTCGAACCGGATCAACCTGCCGCAGGTCGCCGAAGAGGTGCTCGCGCGGGGCGATGCGGACCTGGTGAGTATGGCGCGGCCGTTCCTCGCCGACCCGGACTGGGTGCTGAAGGCAACCACTGATCGCGCGGACGAGATCAACGTCTGTATCGCCTGCAATCAGGCGTGTCTGGATCATGTGTTCGCCAAGAAGAAGGCGAGCTGCATGGTCAACCCCCGGGCCGCTCGTGAGACAGAGCTCCAGTTGCTGCCAACTCGTCGTTCCAAGAGTGTCGCGGTGGTCGGCGCCGGGCCGGCAGGGCTCGCGGCTGCGGTCACGGCTGCTGAGCGCGGGCACCACGTCGAACTGTTCGAGGCGGCCGGCGAGATCGGCGGGCAGTTCGGGATCGCGCAGCGGATCCCCGGCAAGGAGGAGTTCGCCGAGACGATCCGGTACTACCGGCGTCGGCTCGACCTCACCGGTGTGAAGCTGCGCCTCGGGCACCGGGCCGGCGTCGAGGACCTTGCCGGGTTCGACGAGATCGTGCTCGCCACCGGTGTCGTACCGCGGGTGCCGGCGATCCCGGGCATCGATCACCCCAAGGTGCTCTCGTACGTCGACGTGGTCCGCGCGGGCCGACCGGTCGGCGATGCGGTCGCGGTGATCGGGGCCGGCGGGATCGGGGTTGACGTCAGCGAGTTCCTGACCACCGTGGAAGCGCCGGATCTCGCGGCGTGGAAGGCGGAGTGGGGCGTCGGCGATCCGACCCAACTGCCGGGCGCGCTCGCCGTACCGCGGCCGGAACCGTCGCCGCGCAAGGTGTACCTCTTGCAGCGCAAGACGGGGAAGATCGGCGCCGGGCTCGGGAAGACGACCGGGTGGGTGCATCGGGCTGCTCTGAAGAACAAGCAGGTCGAGCAGTTGCGCGGGGTCAACTACGAGCGCATCGACGACGAGGGGCTGCACATCACCTTCGGCCCGAAGCGGGAGAAGCCGCGGGTGCTGGCGGTCGACAACGTGGTGATCTGCGCCGGTCAGGAACCGCTCCGCGACCTGGCCGAAGCCCTTCGCGGCACCGGCCGCCCCGTCCACCTCGTCGGCGGCGCCGACGTAGCCGCCGAGTTGGACGCCAAACGAGCCATCGAACAGGCAACCCGACTCGCCCTCACCCTCTGACTCTGTACCGAAGAGCGGGTAGTGGTCCCGCGCTCAGCCGGCCGGCGGGCGTGACGACCCGCTCCGATTGGGTGTCGAGGGCGACCAGTACCCGTCCTTCGGTACGCCTAGTGCATCGCGCCCCGGTGCACTAGTGCGCGCTGGCGTTGGGACCTTGGGCTAGTGCACCGTGTACGGCGTACGCGCACTAGTTCTAAGGGGCTTGAGATGAAGACTGTGCTGATTTCGGGTGCTGGGATCGCGGGGCCGGCGTTGGGGTGCTGGCTGCGGCGGTTCGGGTTCGCGCCGACTGTGGTCGAGATCGCGCCGGGGCCGCGGCCGGGCGGGCAGACCGTGGACCTGCGCGGGGTGTCGCGGGTGGTCGTGGAACGGATGGGACTGATGCCGGCCGTCGCCGAGCGGCAGGTGCACGAGCGCGGGCTCGCGTACGTGAAGGCGGACGGGCGGCGCGCCGCCGAGATGCCCGCGGACCTGCTTGACGGCGCGGGACCGGTCGCCGAGATCGAGATCCTGCGCGGCGACCTTGCCGAGCTCCTGATGACGGCGGCGAGCGGCGTGGAGTTCCGGTACGGCGACTCGATCGCCGAGCTGGCGCAGGATCCGGCCGGTGTCGACGTGACCTTTGCGAGCGGGACCCGGCAGCGGTTCGACCTCGTGATCGGGGCCGACGGCGTGCACTCCCGGGTCCGGCGGCTCGCGTTCGGGCCCGAGTCGGAGTACGTGCACCACCTCGGCGGCTACACCTCGTACTTCACGATCGAGGCGCCGGAGGACCTGGAGCATTGGATGAAGGTCTATACAGCGCCGGGTGGCCGCTGGGTCGCCCTGCGTCCGGACCGCGACCCGCGGTACGCGAAGGTGCTGCTGAGCTTCCGGTCGCCGCTCCTCAACTACGACCGCCGCGATGTCGCGGTGCAGAAGCGGCTCGTCCGCGAGCGGTTCGAAGGGCTCGGCTGGCACACGCCGCAGGTGCTGAAGGGCCTGGATGTCGCGGACGACTTCTACCTCGACTCCACCAGCCGCGTCGTCGTGCCGCAGTGGTCGCGCGGCCGGATCGCGCTCGTCGGCGACGCGGGGTACTGCGGCTCGCCGATGGCCGGCCACGGTACGGCGCTCTCGCTCGTCGGCGCGTACGTGCTCGCGGGCGAGTTGGCCGCGGCGGACGGCGAGCACGCCCGCGCGTTCCCGGCGTACCAGCGGCGGATGCAGGCGTACGTCGAGCAGCGGATGGAACTGCCGCCGGGCGGGATCAAGCTGGCGATGCCGATGTCGGCGTTCGGGATCGCGTACCGCGACTTCGGGCTCCGGGTGATGACGTCACGGCTGATGTCCGGAGTCATCACCAAGATGGCCGCCGCAAAGCCCGACGCGATCGGGTTGCCCGACTACTCAGTCGAGCGGGGAGACCCACTCCGGGTTGCGGCCGAGGAGGCCGAGTAGCTGGTCGAGGTCGGGGGCGGTGCCGGACACCTTGACGCTGCGTTCGAACGCGAAGCCGGAGCCGCGGTTGGCGTCGGTGTCGGGGATCCGGCGGGCCAGCAGCAGGGCCAGCTCGACCATGTCCGGCGGCGGGTTGTACGGGACGTCGATCGCGCGGGCCAGGTCCCAGGCGTGCACGATGCAGTCCAGTTGGTGGAAGGTCAGCGCGATGCGGCGCGGGAACGAGCCGAACTCGCGTACCGCCACCAGCCGGTCCAGCGCGCCGCCGTCGGCGAACGCGTCCGCGACCCGCACGTTCGAGCGGCGGTAGGCACCGGCCGGGTTGTCGGCGAGGCGGCCGCTGTTCCAGGTGTGCACCGAGGCGGAGCCGTTCAGCGCGGCTGCGGCGAGACCCTCGTTCTGGCTGACGAGGTGGCGCATCAGCCCGCGAACCGTCCAGTCCGGGCACGGCGTGGGGAACCACAGTTGCTCGGTACGTACCTGCATCACGACTTCCCCGAGCACCGCGCCGGCCCTGCGATCCAGATCCCGGATGTCCATCCGCGCCTCCCGTTCGCCTTAGCAACAATAAGGCTGCTGGCCGGACTTCGCAGAGAATCGCGTGGAGTACAAGGGACATCCCGCGCACGACTGCAACAGATCGGCGCCGGATGTCTCGCGAATCAGGCCTTCGCGGCGGCTTTCGCAGCCTTCTTGAAGTTGCGGACCTCCAGGAGCGTGGTGGCGTCGGTGACGTCCGCGATCGAGCGCCGGGAGCCGCGGTCGCCGTAGTGGCCGGCCGCCTCGCGCCAGCCCTTCGGGGCCACACCGCGCTGCTTGCCGAGCAGGGCGAGGAAGATCTTCGCCTTCTGCTCGCCGAAGCCTGGCAGCGCCTTGAGCCGCTTCAGCACCTCGGCGCCGTCCGGCTTCGGGCGGCCGGCGAGCCAGATGTTCGCGACCTCACCGTCGTAGGTCTCGACGATCTCCTGTGCGAGTGCGTGCACGCGGCGGCCCATCGATCCGCCGTAGCGGTGGATGGCCGGCGGGGTGACGGCGAGCTCGACGAACGTCTCCACGTCGGTCGCGGCGATCTTGTGCAGGTCGAAGCCGCCCATCCGGTTCGCGAGCTTCAGCGGTCCGGAGAAGGCGTGCTCCATCGGGTACTGCTGGTCGAGCAGCATGCCGACCAGCAAGGCGAACGGGTCGTCGTTGAGCAACTTGTCGGCATCCGGGTTGCCGGTGAGGTGCAGTTCGCGCAGCATGCCGCCCATCTTGACA
>DASSDE010000052.1:0-5860 GCA_035697365.1 Kribbella sp.
CACCGGTGAGGGGTACGTTGACCAGTTCGCCACTACTGGGATTGCTGGTGTTCTCCTGCAAGACGTGCTCTCCTGACCGGTTTGGGCTCTCCGGCAGTTCGTCGGTTGGGTGGTACGGCGGCCCCCATATAGCGCGCTGCATGAGGCTACCGGTTTTCATAAGCTCAGGTCCATGTTCCCGACTCTGCGATCACTTCCCGACCCGTCCGCACTGGCCGCGCACCTCGGCGACCGGTACGGCCTCGCGTTCACCCGGTGCGCTCTGCTCCGGTCGCTGGTCAACGACGTGTACGAACTGGCCACCGACGACGCACAGTACGTCCTCAAGCTGTATCGGCGTGACTGGCGCGGAGCGGACGAAATCCGTTGGGAGACAGGGCTTTCGGCCCACCTGTACGCAGCCGGAGTCCTTGTACCGCAGGTGCATCAGCTGCCCGACGGCGACACCGTCGGACTCCTCGAGACACCGGAAGGGCCCCGGCCGTTCACGCTGCTCGAGTACGTTGTGGGCAGCAAGCCACGACCGCCGTTCACCGACGAGTTGTACGTCGCGTTCGGCGCGCAACTCGCCGCATTTCACGATGCCGCCGAGAGCTACACCTCGCCGTACTTCCGGCGGCCGGCCGAGGTCGCGCAGCGGCTCGACGAACCGCTCGCGGCAATTCTCGCGGTCGACGACACGGAGGAAAACCTGCTCCGGTCCCTGGCGGCTGCAGTACGGAACAACCTCGCGCAGTACTCAAAGGCAGGAACCTGCCACGGTGATGCCTCGATGGACAATGTATTGCTGACAGAGCAGGGACTTCTGCTGCTCGATTTCGACCTGTCCGCCCCCGGCCCGTTGGCCGCGGATTTCGCCGGCGTCGCGACCACGCCGCACTGGGAGGCCTTCAAGGCCGGGTACCGGACCCGGCGGCCGATCACCGACGAGGACGAGGCCGTCATCCCGTACTTGCAGGTCGTCGGGCGGATCTTCAATCTGCGCTTCCACCTCGTCGACAAGCCGCAGTACCGGGGCAGCGAGTCGCGGGACGAGGGGTGGGCGGCGGCGGAGCTTGAAGGGTTGCGCGCGGCGGCCGACGTACTGCTCTGATCGGCGGTTGCCAGGAAGGTCACAGGGAACGCGAAGCTGCGCCGAGGGGTCGGCGCGGATGCTGGGGCCGTGAGGGTTGCGGCGCGGTCGTTGAGTGTGCGGGTCGCGGCGGCGATGGTGGTGCTGGTTGCGGTGGTGAGCATCGTGATCGGCGCACTGACGACCGCCGCGATCAGCTCGTACCTGACCAGGCAGCTCGACGGGAAAGTGGCGGCCACCCAGGGCCGCGCGATCGGCGCGCTGCACAACGGCGGCCCGCCGCCGGACGCTCCGCACGGCCAGGACGCCGGAACCGTGACGATGTACGCCGACTCGTCAACGGCCGTCGGCAGCGTCATCACCGCCGACGGCGAACTCACCGAGCTGTCACAGCAGGCGATCGACGTCCTCGACCGGGTGGCCGTCGGGCAGATCCGTACGCTCGACCTCCCCGGACTCGGCGAGTACCGCGTGCATGCGGCGAGCGCCGGGCCGATCACCGTCGTGGCCGGCCTGCCGACCAAGGACATCCAGAACACCATCAACAGCCTGATCGGCTGGGAGGCGCTGTTCGGTGGCATCGGCGTACTGACCGCGGGCGGAGTCGCGATCTTCGTCGTACGGCGGCAACTCCGCCCACTGCGCCGCGTCGCGGAGACCGCCCGTGAGGTCGCCGCGTTGCCGCTCGACACCGGCGAGATCGGCGTGACGGCCCGCGTCCCGGACCAGCTCACCGACGAGCGCACCGAGGTCGGTCAGGTCGCGGTCGCGCTGAACACGTTGCTCGGGCACATGGAGAACGCGCTCGACGTTCGGCATCGCAGTGAGCAGCAGGTCCGGCAGTTCGTCGCGGACGCCTCGCATGAGCTCCGTACGCCGCTGACCACGATCCACGGCTACGCGCAGCTGAGCATGCACCAGCGCGACCCCGAGTTCTTCACGCACGCAATGGGCAAGGTCATGGTCGAGACCACCCGGATGGCGTCGCTCGTCGAGGACCTGCTGCTGCTCGCCCGACTGGACGCGGGGCGGCCGCTCGACCGGCGACCCGTCGACCTGTCCCGGCTCGCCCGGGACTCGGTCGCCGATGCCGAGATCGTTGCCCCCAGCCACCACTGGGAGCTCGACCTGCCGCCTGACCCGATCATCGTGATCGGCGACGAGCAACGCCTCCACCAGGTCGTCACCAACCTCGTCACCAACGCCCGCCGCCACACCCCACCCAACACAACAGTCACCATCAAGGTGACCGGCCCGGGCGCGATGACCGGCCCGGGTGCGCGCTCTGTTGCCGGACCCGTCGCAGGCCAGGGCCGCGTTGCTGTGCTCACCGTGCATGACGACGGCCCGGGCATCCCCGCCGAGCTGCTCCCGAACGTGTTCCAGCGCTTCACCCGCGCCGACACCGCCCGCACCCGCGCGAGCGGCGGCACCGGCCTCGGCCTCTCCCTCGCCGAGTCGATCGCCCACGCCCACGCCGGCGCCCTGACCCTGACCTCGCAGCCAGGCAGCACCACCTTCACCCTCGCCCTACCGGCGTGACGCGGACCGCCAGGCCCTCACAATCGCCATCCGCGAACGCCCTCGGGCGGGCGTGAAGCGCGGCGGCCCGATTGTGATGGCCTGGCGGTCCGGTACCTCAGGCCCAGGGGGCGTCGATTTCGCTGAAGAGGGCGAGTTCGTCGGAGGCGCGGTCGATCCACTTCTCCACGTCACGCAGGATCGGGCGCCGGTCCGGGCCCTCCCCTTCCCAGTCGACCAGCTCCGCCGGGATGACCGCAGGGTCCGGAGCCGTCCGCACCGCCTCGACGACACGGGTGAAGCCACCGGTCGCTGCCAACGGCACATACAGCGGCACCGACGGATCGGCCCGATGCGCGAGCAGATTCTCCAGGAGGTCGGCCCGGCCGTACTTCACGCCGTCGATCAGATCCGCCTGGTACGTCAGCACGGCGCGCCGCTCGGAACCGTGCACGATCACCGACGCCTCGAGATGCTCGGTCGCGCACAAGGTGACCGCGATCAGGATCTTCGTACCGCGACTGGTCGTGATCCGCACCGCGGACGTGTCGTCGGACTCGATCGGATTCGCCCGGTACAGCTCGGTCTCGATCGACCGTACGTCGTCCACGCCGGTCGACCCGTCCAGCAGCAGCGCCGCCGCGGCCGCATGCGCGAGCGGATTGGTCACCGCACCGTCCACCACGTCGACACCGTCAAGGCGCCGCTTCCCGGACCACCGGGCGCGCTGGAAGTAGCGGGCCGTGCGCACCCACTTCCCGGTCGCGCTGATCCCGCGGATCTCGCCGAGCTCTCCGTCGGCGATCATCCGCGCCAGCGTCAGCGTGGCCTCCGACGCCTGCGCCTGGAAGCCGACCTGGCAGGCCCGCCCGGTCTCCGCAACCACCGCGGACAGCTGCTCGAACTCGGCCAGCGACGCGGTCGGCGGCTTCTCCAGCAGTACGTCGGCGCCGGCGCGCATCGCCAGCGTGGCCAGCGGGACGTGGGTCTGGATCGGCGTACAGATCACGACGACATCGATCTCGGTGGCGGCCAGCAGTTCGTCCAGGCCCGCGAAGACCTGGACGCCTGGGGGCAGGTCGGTGGCACCCAGCGGATCCGCGACCGCCACCAGTTCGGCCCGGCCGGCCTCCGCCAGCCGGGCGACGTTACGGACATGGGACGCGCCGTGGCCGTGGATTCCCACCACGGCCACGCGGGCCCCCGTCATCGGCAATCAGTTGCCAGCAGCAACACTATTTGAGCCCACCCTTGACCTCGTCCAGGAATGCCTTGGCGGCAGCGTCCGGCGCCTGCCGTCCGAACAGTACATCGGTGGTGTACCGCTGGATGATCTTCTCCACCTGGCCGCCACCGACCGGCGGCGCCGGCGACGGGTCACCGAGGTCCGGCTTGATGTCCTGGATGAACTTCGCGGTCGCGGCGTCGGCCGGCTGCAGCTTCGGCGTCACGGCGGTCCGGATCTCGGTGTTCGGCGGCACGCCCCGCTCGGCGAGCAGCACGTCACCGGCCGCCGGGCTGTTC
This sequence comes from Kribbella sp., assembly GCA_035697365.1. GTDB lineage: Bacteria > Actinomycetota > Actinomycetes > Propionibacteriales > Kribbellaceae > Kribbella. Next base: position 4,118 of record DASSDE010000052.1, read on the forward strand.
GCCAGGTAGTTCACGAACTCCGCGGCCTCCTTCTGGTGCTTCGACCGTGACGAGATCGACCAGAACATCGAGCCCTTGTAGTACGAGCCGTTGTCGGCGGACTTGCCGTCGGCGCTCGGGATCCGCAGCAGCTTCAGTTGCTGGCCGGTCGCCTTGCTGAACGCGACCAACTGGTTGCTCCAGATGAAGCTCATCGCGAGCTTGCCGGTCGCGAACGCGGACTGGTCGAGCGACGCGTTGATGTCCTGCGACACGGCCTCGGCCGACGGGATCGCCTTGTCGTCGCGCAGCTTCAGCAGGTACTTGAAGAAGTCGGTGGCCTGCTCGGGCGAGACGCCGAGCTTGCCGTCCTTCGTCCACAGCGACTCGCCGTGCTGCCGGGCCCACAGGTTCAGGCCGGCCTCGTTCGTACCGAGCGGACCGGTACCTGTCACCTTGCCGCCGGACTTGGTGGTGATCTCCGCGGCGGTCTTCGCGAAGTCGTCCCAGGTCCAGGTCTTGTCGTCCGGGAGCGGTACGCCGGCACTCTTGAACAGGGCCGGGTTCACGACCACCGCGAACGAGTTGATGCCCGCGTTCAGGCCGTACAGACCGCCGTCGAACTCGCCGGCGCCGAGTGTGTCCGGCTCGAACTTGCCGGTGTCCAGGCCGTCGGCCTTCTTCAGGTCGAGCAGCGCGCCGCGGTCGGCGTACTCACGCAGGTACTTCTCGTCCATCTGGATGATGTCCGGGGCGTCGTTGGCCGCGACCGTGGTGGCGAGCTTGTCCCAGTAGCCTGACCACTCGCCGAACTCGCCCTTGATCGTGACGTTCGGATGGTCCTTCTGGTACGCGTCGATCACCTGCTGGGTGAGCTTGGTCCGGGTGTCCGAGCCCCACCAGGTGAAGCGGAGCGTGACCTTGCCGCCGGCGTCCGACGATCCGCCCGGACCGCCGGAGTCGCCGCCACAGGCGCTTGCCGCGAGCAACGTCGTGGCCAGCGCCAGCGCCGTCAGAGCGCGTGGGATGTGCCTCATGGGGGTGCACCTTTCAGGGAGTTACTTGCGGCCGGCTTACTTGATGCCGGTGGTGGCGATGCCCTTGATCAGGAACCGCTGGCCGAGCAGGAACGCGAGGAAGACCGGGACCAGGGAGACGACCGACATCGCGAACATCGAGCCCCAGGACGAGCTGGAGGTGGAGTCGATGAACGACCGCAGCGCGACCGGGACGGTGTACATGTGCGGGTCGGTCAGGTAGATCAACTGGCTGAAGAAGTCGTTCCAGGTCCAGATGAACGTGAAGATCGTCGTGGTGGCGAGCGCCGGGACCATCAGCGGCAGGATGATCCGCAGGAAGATCGAGGCCTTCCCGCAGCCGTCGATCCGGGCGGCCTCGTCGAGTTCGCGCGGGATGCCGCGGATGAACTGCACCATCAAGAACACGAAGAACGCGTCGGTGGCGAGCAGCTTCGGCACGATCAGCGGCAGCACCGTGTTGATCCAGCCGAGGTTCGAGAACAAGATGTACTGCGGCACGATCACCACGTGGATCGGCAGCATGATGCTCAGCAGCATGATCGCGAACCAGAACTTCTTGCCGTTGAACTCGAGCCGGGCGAACGCGTACGCCGCCATCGAGCAGGACACCAGGTTGCCGACGATCGAGCCGAGCACCACCAGTGCCGAGTTCAGCAGGTAGCGGGTGAACGGCTCGGTCAGCGCGTTCCAGCCGACGCGGTAGTTCTCGATCCGCAGGTCCTTC
>DASSDE010000053.1:0-4597 GCA_035697365.1 Kribbella sp.
TCGACCTTGATCACGTCGGCGCCGAGGTCGGCGAGCAGCATGGTCGCGTACGGACCGGCGAGGATCCGGGAGAAGTCGGCCACCAGGAGACCGGACAGCGGAGCCTTCACACGACCTCCTACGGACGTTTGCGGACAGCTGTCCGCGCTTCCTGACCGCCTCAGTCTCAGCCCGCGCTCTGCCGCTGTCAACCACTCGCCACGAGCCCTTGACAGCGTCGAACCCGGCGCCGAGAGTGAGCCTCATCGCCCCGTTGACCGTCATACGGACGTATGTCCGGCTACATCTGGAGGGGACTCATGACCACTGCCGAGACGCCGCCGCCGGGCCGCGGCACCGCACCCGCGCCGGTCGCCGGGCGACCGATGGTGCTGCGCGGCGGCACCGTCCTGACCCTGGACGACCGGCACACCGTGCTGCCGGACGGGGACGTACTGATTGTCGACAATCAAATTGCCGACGTGGGCCCGCACCTCGCCGTCCCGGAGGGCACCCAGGTGGTCGACGCCTCCGGCGGCATCGTGATGCCCGGGATGATCGACACCCACCGGCACATGTGGCAGACCGCGATGCGGGCGTACGGTGCCGACTGGACGCTGACGCAGTACTTCGTCTGGTACTACCTCGAGCACGGCAAGACGTTCCGTCCGGAGGACATCCGCGCCGGCAACCTGACGTCCGCCTGGGAGTCGCTCGAGGCCGGCATCACCACCACTGTCGACTGGTCGCACGGCCTCCAGACCGTCGAGCACGCCGAGGCTGCGGTCGACGCCCTGCGCGCCGTCCCGGGACGGTTCGTCCTTGCCTACGGCAACATCCAGGCGGGTCCGTGGGAGTGGAGCGCCGACCCCTCGGTACGAGCGTTCCTGGAGCGACTGCGCGACGAGGGCCGGATCGGGCTGCAGCTGGCGTTCGACGTCACCGGCGATCCGGCGTTCCCCGAGCGGGCCGCGTTCGAGGTCGCCCGCGACCTCGACCTGCCCGTCACCACGCACGCCGGTGTCTGGGGCGCGACCAACGACAACGGCATCAGGCTGATGCACGAGAACGAGTTCATGACGCCGCGAAACATCTACGTGCACGCGGCGAGCCTGACCAGGGACTCGTACCAGCGGATCGCCGCGACCGGCGGCTCGATCTCGGTCTCCACCGAGTCCGAGCAGAGCGCCGGCCAGGGCTACCCGCCCACCTGGCAGGTCCGCCGGCACAACATCGGCGTCTCGCTCTCGATGGACACCAGCGTCTGGTGGAGCGGCGACCTGTTCAGCGCGATGCGCAGCACGCTCGGCGCCGACCGTGCCCGCGAGCACCTCGAGGCACACATGAAGGGCGCGACCGTGACACACAGCCATCTGCGCGCCGAGCACGTCGTCGACTGGGCGACCCGCGGCGGCGCGAAGGCCCTGGGTCGCGACGACCTCGGCAGCCTCGAGTCCGGGAAGAAGGCCGACGTCATCCTGATCAAGAACGACCGGTCACCGGTGTCGTTCCCGCTGATCAACCCGTACGGGCAGGTCGCGTTCCAGGCGCAGCGCGGCGACGTCCACACGGTGATCGTCGACGGCCGTGTCGTGAAGTACGACCACGAGCTGGTCGGCTGCGACCTGCCCGCGGTCCGCAGGGAGGTCGAGGCGACGGTGGAGTACCTACGCAAGGAACTCGGCGAGGAATCCTGGAAGAGCGGGATGAACCCGGAGCTACCCAAAGGCGAGGTCCTCGACAACCCGTACCAGTACACGGAGTACAAGTCCGGCTCGACGCGGGAGGCCCGTGGCACCATCTTCGGTGAATAGGTCGTCGAACCAGCGGGAGGAAGCAGATGGCAGGCCGTGGTGCGGGTCCGGATTTCGTCGAGTCGCTGGCTCGCGGGCTGGACGTACTCGCCTGCTTCGACGCCGGCCACCCTACGATGTCGCTGTCCGAGGTCGCGACCGCGGCCGGTCTCGCCCGGCCGACCGCGCGCCGCCTGCTGCTCACGCTGGAGGAGCTCGGCTTCGTCCGTACCACCGGCGGTGCGTTCCAGCTGACCCCCAAGGTGCTCACGCTCGGGATGGCGTACGTCAGCTCGCTCGGCCTCTGGGACATCGCGAGACCGCACCTCGAGGCGCTCGTCGCGCGGACCGGCGAATCGTCCTCGATGGCCCAGCTCGACGGCTCGGACATCGTGTACGTCGCGCGGGTCTCGGTGCCGAAGCTGATCGCCCTGCGGGTCGACATCGGCACCCGCTTCCCCGCCACCCAGACCTCACAGGGCAAGGTGCTGCTCTCCGCGCTCGCCCCCGACGAGCTGGCCGAGGTGCTCGCCGAGCCGAGCCGCGCCGGCCTCCCGCCGTACATCGGCCGGACCGCGGAGCAGCTGCGCGACCAGCTCACGGAGATCCGTGCGCGCGGCTGGGCGCTGGCCGACGAGGAGCTCGCGCCGGGCGTCCGCTCGGTCGCAGCGCCGGTACGCGACGGGACCGGTACGGTCCGGGCCGCGATGAACGTGACCGTGCACGCCGCTGAGACCTCCGTGGACACGCTGCTCCACGACCACCTCCCACTGCTGCTGCGCACGGCCGGCGACGTGAGTGCGGAGTGGGCGCTGTGGCAGTCCCGTCCGCACGTGGAATCCGGCCAGCGGAACGAGACGTCCGCCTGATTGCGCTGAGTCGCAGCCTGACGAGAGGTGCGGAAGGATGGACGGTATGACAGTTCTCGACTCCCCCATCCCCCGCTTCCACCTCGCGATGCCGGTCGACGACCTGGCCGCCGCACGGCACTTCTACGGCGAGGTCCTCGGCCTCGAACAGGGCCGCAGCTCCGACACCTGGATCGACTGGAACCTGCGCGGCCACCAGTTCGTCACGCATCTCGCGCCGGCCCGGCCGCAACAGATCCACAACCCGGTCGACGGGCACGACGTACCGGTTCCGCACTTCGGGCTGGTGCTGGCCGTCGAGGAGTTCCAGAAGTTCGCGGACCGGTTGCGGGCGGCCGGGACCCAGTTCGTCATCGAGCCGTACGTCCGGTTCCAGGGCCAGACCGGCGAGCAGTGGACGATGTTCTTCCTCGACCCGGCCGGCAACGCGCTGGAGTTCAAGGCCTTTGCCGACGACTCCCAGGTTTTCGCAGCCTGATTACGGCGTGATCCAGCCGGTCAGGATCGTGGTCCCCGAGCGGGTCGTGCAGACCAGCCGGTACGGGACGGTCGGCGGCGGTCCGAGGACGAAGAACCCGAGCTCGTCGACGTCCGCGGCGATCAGCTTGCCGCCGTCGCCGCGGGCCACGACGGTGCCGACCTCGGGCGGGTCGAGCTGCCCGAGGACGGCGTCCGGGGTGAGCTCGAGTTCGACGGTCCAGCCGTCCGACGCGAACGTCAGCGACCGCAGGATCGCGCTCTCGGAGCGGATCGCCGGCGCGACCGACGGCTCCAGAGCGGAGTCGTAGGTGAGTGCCGCCAGTTCGGCATCGATGGTCCGCCACGCGAACGCCGCCTTGCCGACGTCGAGGAACGCCGACGGCACCTCGTCGGCGTCAGCGAGCGCCGCACGCAGGGCCTCGATCAGCAACTCGTCGTCGTTCCAGTCCGGATCCATCACGGGTCTCACCTCCTCGTTCCGTCGTCGGGTCCGTCGGCCGCCAGCCCCACCAGCGCCGGCGTCTGCCGGAGCCTGGTCAGGCAGCGGGCCCGGTTCGGCCCGATGCTTCCGACCGGCAGCTCCAGCCGCCGGCTGATCTCGTCGTACGGCGCCGGTGGGTCCTGCATCAGCAGCGACAGCAGCAGCTGGCAACGCCGGGACAGCTCGCTGAACGCCGTACGCAGAATCGCGCCGCGCTCGTGCCGCAGAACCTCGTCCTCGGCGATCGCCTGCTCGGGGACATCGGGTGAGTCCGCCAGGTCGACCGGTTCGACGCGGCTGGTCGCGCGGATCAATCGGAAGCACTCGCGCTGTGTCGTGGTCGCGATCCACCCCGGGAGCGCGGCCGGCTCGCGCAGACCGGGCAGGTGCTCGACCAGCCGCAGCCACACGCTCTGCCCGATGTCGTCGATGTCCGGCGGCATCAGCCGGTAGCGTCGGCAGATCGAGTAGACCAGCGGCGCGTACCGCTCGACCAACTGATCCCAGGCGTCCTTCTCGCCGCCCCTGGCTCTGGTGACCAGGTCGACGACTGCCGGGTCGTCCCGCATGCCGTCCCCCTTTCACCGGACCGCCAGCACCCCTTACTGGTACAGAGCGTTCCGGAGTTCCGCTGATACATCACGCCCCGAGGGCCACGAACGACCTGCTCGCCGCGTCCGCAACCGGATCATCGCGCGCACCTCGGCAGGCTGTTGCGAACGCTTCCGCCAGCGACTGCCCGGCCCGCAGGTTCTCGTGCAGCGCCAGCATCAGCGGTGCGGTCGCCGGGTCGTTCACCGGTACGACGCTGGCGAGGATTCCGGCTGCACCGAGTGGGATCAGGCTGCTGCTCAACCCGAGCAGTTCGTCCGCGCCGACCGGTTTGGCGAGCCCGGAGTCGCAGCTCGACAGCACCATCCGGTACGGCGCTTTGTGCAGCCGCTCGAAGTCGTACACGGTCAGTGGCCCGTCGTCGAGCCGCAGCGACGAGAACA
>DASSDE010000054.1:0-2031 GCA_035697365.1 Kribbella sp.
CGACGCCGTACGTCGGGGAGAGTGCGCGCAGGGTCGAGCCGTCGGGCGCGGTCTGGATCAGGCCGCCCCAGCCGCCGGCGGCGTTGCGGAGTGAGTTGTAGACCGCGTTGTACCCGCCGGCCTTGAGGTGGCCGGTGGTGCCGGAGTTCACGCTGACCGCGTACGGGGCGGAGAACATGTCGACCTGGGTGCTGTTGATCCACAGTCCGCCGTCGTTGAGCGTGTACTCCGACCAGTTGAACAGGATGTTCCGGTTCGGGTCGCTCGGGTTCTGTACGGCGGGCTGCACCAGACCGCCCGTGGTGAGCTTGAAGACGAGCTTCTGACCGTACGAGAAGTAGACGCGGCCGGAGAACTTGGGCATCTGGATCGTCACTGACTGGCCGTTGGCCGGACCCGCGATCGACGCGTCCGGCGCCGGGGTGGGCGGATTGCCGCCGGCCGGCCAGGCGTGGAACGTGCCCGACGCGTCGGCCCAGCCCTGCTGCCCGGTCGCCAGGTTGGTGCCGAGGTTGTAGATGTAGACCGGGTCGCCACGACCCGAGTTGTTGGTGATCGTCAACGGAATCGTCGCCGGGACCGCAGCGTCGGCATGCCGCTCGGGCGCCGCTGACAGCACCCCGGCCACCGCCACGGCCGCCGCGACAACCCCGAGCACTCTGTTCCTGAACCGCATCATTTCTCCTCACGTCCGCTTGAGAGAGCGCTCTCATCGTCGCGCGCCGCCAACACCGACTGTCAACAGCTCATCACTGTCGGCTTTCCGACAGGTGCCCTTCGTCGAGGCTTGAGTAGTTGTACGGAGTCCGTGGGGGACAACGACGAGCAGGATTCCGGACATGTCGAAGATCTGGGTACTGGGCGGGGCGCTGGTGGTCACCGTCGTCGCGGTCGTGCTGGTGGTGATCGCGGGCCTGTCCCTGCAGGAGATCCTGACGCTGTTCCTCGGCGCACTGTGCCTGCTCTGGCTGATTCTGCTGCTGACCGTGCCGTGGAATCTGCTGTTCCAGGCGCAGGCGCTGATGCACGAGATCCGGACCAGCCGGGCGCGCGGCATCCACGTGTCTGACGAGCAGGAACCGGAGGCGCGACGGATCGCCGCGCGGATGCGCTGGTTCGCGGTCGGCGCCCATCTGGCCTCTGCCGGAATCGCTGCTCTCATCACCTACCTGTCCGGCGGAGCGATCGGGTACTACCTCGCCGGGCTCTACCTGATCAGCACGTTCTTTCGGCCGGCCGGAGCGTACTTCGCCTACCTCCGCGACCGGATGACCAGCATGTTGCGCGAGGTGAAGCACCCCCGCGACGACCTGGTCGAGACGCTCCGTCGCCTCGAAAACCTGCAGGCTGATCTGGACATGCTGACCGACGCGTCCGCCGAACAGCACCGGCAACTCGCCCGTCTCGAGCAGGCTCAGGCCGCGGCCGGCGCGCTTGCCGACACCCGGGACCGTGCCCTGCACGCGAAGGTCGACGCGCACGCCCGTCAGTTCGAGCACTCGCTGTCCCGGCTCACCGACAATCAGGAAGTGATCGCCGGCCTCAAGGCCTTTCTCCGACTCGTTCGTGAAACTCCGGGCTGACCGTGGCTCAACCGGCCTGGGACTCGCCAGGTCTGTGGTCGGTCGGCGGGGCCGGTGGCCAGCGGCGGGTGGTGGGGGACTCGTCGAGGGCGAGGAACTCGGGCGCGGTGAGCGGGCGGACCGACGCCTCGATGGACTCCATGGCGGTCAGCTCGGACTCGGTGACGTGCAGGTCGCGGAGTTTGCGGGCAGTGATGAAGACGCGGCGCTCGAAGGAACCGACCGTCCCGTTGTAGGCCTCGACCGCGGACGTGAGGGAGCGGCCGACCCGGCCCAGGTGGTCGCCCATCGTGCCGAGTCGCTCGTACAGCTCGCGGCCGAGCTCGAACACCTGCTGCGCCGACTCGGTCAGCGCCGACTGGTTCCACGCGTACGCCGCCGCGCGCAGCGTTGCGATCAGCGTTGTCGGCGTCGCCAGGATCACCCGGCGCTCGGCCGCGTACTCCAG
>DASSDE010000055.1:0-2305 GCA_035697365.1 Kribbella sp.
AGCAGCCGCGCGCCCAGCGAGACCCACCCGAACCAGCCCCGCCGCTTCACTGGTTGTCCGCCACCAGCTTCCCGAAGTCGTGGACCAGGTCACCGATGGCGGCGTTCGACAACCAGATCACGGTCGCCTTGTCGTCCTTGCCGAAGCCGATCACCTGCGCTCCGTGACCGACCTCGTACCCACCGGAGGGAAGCTTCTGCATCCCTTCCACCGGTACGCCGACGGCCTTCGCGATGTCCTTGACCGACGTCAGCGAGCCGGTCAGCCCGACGAACGCCGGGTCGAACCGATCCAGGTACTTGCGGATCACCGGGCCGGTGTCGCGCGCCGGGTCCGTGGTGATGAACAGCAACTGGATCTGGTCCTGGACCGACTTGTCCAGCTTGGTCAGCGCGGACGCCACATCGGCCATCACCGTCGGGCACACGTCCGGGCAGTTCGTGTACCCGAAGAAGACCAGCGTCACGGGCTTCTTCGTCGACGTGACCAGGTTGAACGGCTTCCCGTCGGTGTCGGTGAGGACCGAGGCCGGCATCGCGTACGGCCGGTCGAGCGTGGCGCCGCGCATCCCGCTCGGATCCTGGCTGCTGCGGATGATCGCTCCGCCGGGGTTGTCCGCCTGTGGTTGCTTGCTGCTGCAGCCCGCGAGGGCCAACAGAGCCACCACCCCCAGGAGCAGGGCAGCGTTCCGGTATCGACTCACGGCTTGTCTAACGAGCGGCGGTCGCGCGGGGTTCCCGGCGAACGCCTTCGGAGAGGTCCTCGCCGAGCGTGCGGACAGCGGCCGGACCGCCGTCCTCGAGCGCCTTGACGAAGGCCGAGCCGACGATCACCGCGTCCGCGAACCGCGCCACACCGGCCGCTTGGTCGCCGTTGGACACTCCCAGACCGACGCCGACCGGGACACCGGTCGCCGTCTTGACCCGGGAGACCAACGGAGCCGCCAGGTCCGACGGCTTCTCGCGCGCACCGGTGACACCCATCACAGCGGTCGCGTACACGAACCCGCGGCAGTGTGACGTGGTCATCGCGATCCGCTCGTCGGTCGACGACGGCGAGACCAGGAACACCTTGTCCAGGTCGTGCTTGTCCGCGGCCGCGATCCACTCCGCACCCTCGTCCGGGATCAGGTCAGGCGTGATCAGCCCCGCTCCCCCGATCCCGGCGAAGTCCGCGGCGAACCGGTCCACGCCGTAGCGCTCGATCGGGTTCCAGTACGTCATCACGAGCACCGGGACGTCGGAGTACGCGGCGGCCTTCTCGACCGTACTGAGAACGTCCTTGGTCCGCAGTCCGCCGGCCAGAGCAGTCTCGGCGGCGCGCTGGATCGTGACGCCGTCCATCACCGGATCGCTGTACGGCAGGCCGATCTCGAGGACGTCGCAGCCGCCGTCCACCAGCGCCTTGATCGCGTCCACGCCACCGTCGTACGTCGGGAAGCCCGCCGGCAGGTAGCCGACCAGGGCCGCGCGACCCTCGTCGTTCGCCGTCCGGATCGCCGCGCCGGCCTTGCCGAGGGCAACAAGCTCACTCATGACCGGATCCCTCCTCGCTCAGGCCGAACCAGCTCGCGGCGGTGTCCATGTCCTTGTCGCCACGGCCCGAGAGGTTCACCAGAATGGTTGCCTCCGGCCCCAGTTCCTTCGCGATGTCGAGCGCGCCCGCGACCGCGTGCGCGGACTCGATCGCCGGGATGATGCCCTCGGTCCGCGACAGCAGCCGGAACGCGTCCATCGCCTCGGCGTCGGTCTTCGGCCGGTACGTCGCCCGCTTGGTCTCGGCGAGCCACGCGTGCTCCGGGCCGACGCCCGGGTAGTCCAGTCCCGCGGAGATCGAGTGCGACTCGATCGTCTGCCCGTCGTCGTCCTGCAGCAGGAAGGACCGGGCGCCGTGCAGCACGCCGACCTGGCCGGCGGTGATCGTCGCCGCGTGCCGGCCGGTCTCGAACCCGTCGCCGCCCGGCTCGATGCCGTACAACTTCACGGATTCGTCGGGAATGAACGCGGTGAACAGCCCGATCGCGTTCGACCCGCCGCCGACCGCCGCGACGGCCGCATCCGGCAGTTTGCCGGTCAGCTCGAGGGTCTGCTCCCGGGCCTCGTCGCCGATGCCGCGGACGAAGTCCCGCACCATCGCCGGGAACGGGTGCGAACCGGCCGCCGTACCGAGGATGTAGTGCGTCTTGTCGACGCTGGCCACCCAGTCGCGGAGCGCGTCGTTGATCGCGTCCTTCAGCGTCCGGCTGCCGGTCTTCACCGAGATCACCTCGGCGCCGAGCAGCCGCATCCGGGCCACGTTCAGCGCC
>DASSDE010000056.1:0-9790 GCA_035697365.1 Kribbella sp.
GGCGGGACGAGCAGCCGCGGCATCGCCCGCGAGGACGGCAGGAAGAACGCATCGATCGAACCGACCACCAGCGCGACGATCACCAGCAACCAGACCGGCTCCCCGACCGCGGACGAGGCGGCAACCAGCGCCGAGGTGACCACGAACATCGCCGCACAGCTCGCAAGCAGGACGCGGGGAGCGCCGTACCGGTCTCCGACCGCTCCACCCACCAGGAGCAGCGCTGCGCGCGGCGCGGCCGCCAGCAGCAGGATCAGTCCGGCGACACCACCGCCGTGCCGGGTGGCGGACCAGCCGATGCCGAAGCTGATCGTCAGGTCACCGAGGAGGGACACTGCAGCGCCGAACAGCCAGATCCAGTAGCGGACCGGAATGCGCTGCGTATCCGAATCAGTGGGCGGAGTCACGATCGACGACCTTAAACGACAACCGATGGGATCTCACGACTACCCGCCCCCGTCCTCGGAAACCAGCGCCAACCTCAGTCTTTACGCAACTCTGCCGCCCCGTCACGCACCGTGCTGCCCTTCCCCCGAGCGGCCTCCGCGAGCGATTCCTGGAAGCCGATCATCCGGTCCCGCAGCCCCTCGTCGGAGGCGGCCAGGATCCGTACTGCCAGCAGCCCCGCATTCCGAGCGTTCCCGATCGAGACCGTCGCAACCGGAACTCCGGCCGGCATCTGCACGATCGACAGCAGCGAGTCCATCCCGTCGAGGTACTTCAACGGCACCGGTACCCCGATCACCGGCAGCGGAGTCACCGACGCCAGCATCCCGGGCAGGTGCGCCGCCCCGCCGGCACCGGCGATCAGCACCTTGAGCCCGCGGCCGTGTGCTGACCTTCCGTAGTCGATCATCTCGGTCGGCATCCGGTGCGCGGAGACGACATCTGCCTCAAAGGGCACATCGAACTCGGCGCAGACCTCGGCGGCCGCCTTCATCGTCGGCCAGTCGCTGTCCGACCCCATCACGATCCCGATCACGCGTCAGTCCTATTCGTCGATGGTGCCGGTCAGGTACGCCGCCGCGTGCCGTGCCCGTTCGCGGGTCTCTTCCAGGTCGTCGCCGTACGCCGTGACATGGCCCACCTTGCGCCCCGGCTTCACCGACTTGCCGTAGAAGTGGACCTTCAGGCCCGGATCACGCGCCAGGCAGTGCAGCAGGCCGCGGTGCATGTCCTCGACGTCGCCGCCGAGCACGTTGACCATGACCGTGTACGGCGCCCGGGCGGCCGGGGACCCGAGCGGCAGGTCGAGCACCGCGCGCAGGTGGTTCTCGAACTGGGACGTGACCGCGCCGTCGATCGACCAGTGCCCGGTGTTGTGCGGGCGCATCGCCAGTTCGTTCACGAGCAGGCGTCCGTCGCGGGCCTCGAACATCTCCACGGCGAGCACACCGACGACACCGAGCTCACCGGCGATCCGGAGCGCGGTCTGCTGCGCCTGCGCGGCGCGCTCCGGAGCCAGGCCCGGCGCGGGCGCGGTGACCTCGACGCAGATGCCGTCGGTCTGCACGGACTCGACGATCGGGTACGCGACCGCCTGGCCGTGCGGCGACCGGGCCACGATCGCGGACAGTTCCCGGACGAAGTCGACCTTCTCCTCGGCCAGGATCGGTACGCCGCTGCCGAATGCGGTCGCGACCTGCGGGTCGTCCGGCCCGTCGACGAACCAGACGCCCTTGCCGTCGTACCCACCGCGGGTGGTCTTCAGGATGATCGGGAAGCCGCCGACGCGCTTCGCGAAGTCCGCGACATCGTCCGGCGTCTCGACCACCTGGTGCACCGGCGCGGGCGCGTCGAACGTGTCCAGGCGGGCCCGCATCACCGCCTTGTCCTGGGCGTGCACGAGCGCATCCGGGCCGGGGCGGACCGCGATCCCGTCCGCTTCCAGCGCGTGCAGGAGGTCGGTCGGTACGTGTTCGTGGTCGAACGTCACCACGTCACACTCGGCCGCGAACCGCCGTACCGTCTCGGGGTCCCGGTAGTCGCCGACCGGCGCGTCCGCGACCGCCTGGGCCGCCGACACCGCCGGGCCCTCGGCGAGCACGCGGAGCTGGATACCGAGCGCGACGGCGGTCTCCTGGGTCATCCGGGCGAGTTGCCCGCCGCCGACCATGCCGACCACCGGCGTACCGGCGGGAAGGTCCTTACGATCGAACTTCACAGCCGTGAGCCTAACCGTGCCGATTTCGGCCTCGCCCCCTGGCCGGGTACCGTGGGAAGCTGCCCTGACGTCGCGACCTGATCACAGAAGGCTCCGAACCCCGTTGAAGCTCGTCACCAAGCTGTACCACCAGTTCCAGCACCTGGTGCACGAAGTGGCCAAGTTCGGGCTGGTCGGTCTCCTCGGTCTGGTCGTGGACCTGCCGATCTACAACTGGCTGGTGTTCAACAACCCGCTGGTGCTCGCCGACTCCGGGGTCGGCATGCTGCACCACAAGCCGCTGACGGCCAAGCTGATCTCGACCACCGTCGCCACCGTCGCGACGTACTTCGGGAACCGGTACTGGACGTGGCGGCACCGCGAGCGTTCCGGCCTGCACCGGGAGTACGTGCTGTTCTTCGTGCTGAACGGGATCGGCCTGCTGATCGCGGCCGGCTGTCTGGCCTTCTCGCGGTACGTGCTGGATCTGCACAGCTGGCTGTCGGACAACATCGCGGCGAACTTCGTCGGTCTCGGCCTCGGCACGCTGTTCCGCTTCTGGTCGTACCGGAAGTTCGTGTTCCGGGAAGAGATCGTCCTCGACGAGGCCGAGCACACTCCGGCCCCGGACTCCCCCGCCGAGCTGGACGGCGACTCCACCGGCGACATCCCCGTCGTCCGCTAGTTCCCCTCGCCGGGCCCGCATGAATGCGCTGGCCCGCCCCGTCCGGCCCGTGTGAAGATGCGGGCATGGGTGACGTAGAACTGCGGGTTGCGCGGGCGGACGAGCACGATCTGATCTCAGGGCTGTTCGGTGCGGCGATGATGTTCGACGCCTCGCCGGACGACCTCGGGCGGCAGTTGTTCGAGCCGGAGCGGGCGCTGGTGGCGACGGACGGCGACGAGCTGATCGGTACGACGCGCGCGCTGACGCGGGAGCTGTCGGTGCCGGGTGCGGTGATCGACGCCGCGCACGTGACCGGGGTCGGCGTCCGCGCGACGCACCGGCGGCGCGGGGTGATGTCGCGCCTGATCGGACGGCAGCTGCGGGAGGTACCGGAGGCGATCGCCGTGCTCTGGGCGAGCGAACCGGCCATCTACGGCCGTTTCGGGTACGCGTCCGCAGCCCGCGAGGCGAGCTACGAGGTCGATCTCCATCACGTTGGCCCGCCCAACGACCGGATCCGGCCGGGCGCGCTCGGCGTACTCACGGTGGACGAGGCGCTCAAGGAGCTTCCGTCGGTACTGCGACGTCTGCAGGAGCAGCGCGCCGGGGTGTCCGGGCGGTCGGAGCTGCTCTGGCAGAAACACCTGCAGGACAAGCCGGAGTACCGCAACGGGCGGACCACGCGGCAGATCCTGGTGCACCGCGACACCGACGGGACGATCGACGGGTACGCACTGTGGCGCGGCAAGATGAACTGGCTCCCGAGCGGCAGCCCGGCGAACGAGGTGTACGTCGAGGAGCTCGCCGCACCGGACCCGACGGCGTACCGCGAGCTGTGGCAGCACCTGCTGACGATGGACCTCAGCGCGAAACTCGTCTACGGTCACGCGTCGGTCGACGAGCCGCTCCAGCAACTGGTCCGGATGCCGACCTCACTCGACCGCCGGCTCGGCGACTCGCTGTGGGTGCGCATCACCGACGTACCGCGAGCACTGCAGCAACGCCGGTACGCCGCACCCCTTGATGTCGTACTGGACGTGACCGACGAGTTGATCGCGGCGAACACCGGCCGGTTCCGGCTGACCGCCGACGAGACCTCGGCGACCTGCGAGCCCACCAACGACCCGGCCGACCTCAGCCTCACGACCACCGAACTCGGGGCGACCTACCTCGGCGACCGCTCCCTCGCCGAATTCGCCACCACGGGCCGCGTCGTCGAACACACCCCCGGCGCCCTGCCCCGCACAGCCACAGCCCTCCACTGGCCCCTCGCCCCAGTCAGCCTGGAGATCTTCTGACGCGGCGCTAGCGGCGGTCGTCGTCGGAGCTGAAGATGGTGTCGCCGTCGTCGCCGTCGTCGCCGCGCGGCTGCTCGTGCTGCTGGGGCTGCGGGCGGCGGCGCATGTGCTCGGGCGGGGCCTCGTCGGAGAGGATGCCGTCGCCGGGCTTGCCGTCCGGGCCGCCGAACAGCAGGTCGGACATCTGCAGGTGGACGTGCTCGACGTGCGGTACGTCGGGCAGCACCACCTGACCGCGCTCGCCGGCGGACTCGATGTGCAGCGTGCCGCAGCCGAGCATCCGGTCGATCAGGCCGTGCTCGTACGACACGTCGTTGACCCGCATCAGCGGGATGTCCCGACCGGTCCGGGTCAGGACGCCGTGCCGCGTGATCAGCCGCCGGTTGGTGATCGTGTACGTCGAGAAGAACCAGTCCAGGAACGGCTTCAGCGCGAACATCGCGAGCACCACCACCCCGACCGCGAGGATCGCGATCCGGGCCGGGGTCTGCAGCGACCCGGACGGCACGATCGCGGCCAGGAAGCCGCCCAGGCCCGCCACCACCAGCAACAAGAAGACCGGGCCGATCAGTGCCTTCCAGTGCGTCCGGGTGCTGACGACGACGTACTCGTCCTCGCCCAACAACTTCGCCGAGATCGCCATGGGCCCAGTCTCACAGGTCGCGGGTTCGGTTGTCCCGTCCCGACACGATCGGCGCGGGGATGGTTTAACACTTCACAATATGCATACAGTAAGCCAAGATGCGCAGGGGGTGTCAGTTGGGGGACGAGAAGGAGCCGTGATGGCAGTCTTGTCGATACTCGACCGGGAGCACACCGTCGCACCGCCGGGATACAGCCGCTGGCTGATCCCGCCGGCCGCGCTGGCCGTTCATCTCTGCATCGGCCAGGCGTACGCGACGAGCGTGTACAAGACGTCGATGGTGAAGCACTTCGACACCAGTCAGACCGCGGTCGGTGTGGTGTTCAGCATCGCGATCGTGATGCTCGGCCTGTCCGCCGCCGTCGGTGGCACCTGGGTGGAGCGCAACGGACCGCGGAAGGCGATGTTCGTCGCCGCGTGCTTCTGGGCCGCCGGGTTCCTGGTCGGTGCCCTGGGCATCGGCACCGGCCAGCTCTGGCTGGTCTACCTCGGCTACGGCGTGATCGGCGGGATCGGACTGGGCATCGGCTACATCTCCCCGGTCTCCACGCTGATCAAGTGGTTCCCGGACCGCCCCGGACTCGCGACCGGCCTGGCGATCATGGGCTTCGGCGGCGGTGCCCTGGTGGCCAGCCCGGTGTCGCGCCAGCTGCTCGGCCTGTACGACTCCGGCTATGACCCCGATGTCAGTACGTCGGTGGCGGGCGGCGGGGCCCTGGTCGGGCTGTTCGTGACGCTCGGCATCGGCTACTTCGTGATCATGATGTTCGGTGTCTTCAACATCCGGGTGCCCGCCGACGGCTGGACGCCGGACGGGTTCGACCCGGCGTCGGTGCAGCAGAAGCCACTCGTCACCACCGCCAACGTCTCGGCGGCGAACGCGATCAAGACGCCGCAGTTCTGGTTCCTCTGGGTGGTGCTGTTCTGCAACGTGACCGCCGGGATCGGCATCCTCGAGCAGGCCAGCCCGATGATCCAGGACTTCTTCCGCGGCGATGGCGGCAAGTCGAGCGTCGCCGTGGCGGCCGCCGCCGGATTCGTCGGGCTGCTCTCGATCTTCAACATGGGCGGGCGATTCGGCTGGTCGACGACGTCGGACCACATCGGGCGCAAGCCGATCTACGCGATGTACCTCGGCGTCGGGATCATCGCGTACGCCTTGCTCGCGACCGTTGGGCACACCAGCACGGTGATCTTCGTACTGCTGGCCGCAATCATCATCTCGTTCTACGGCGGCGGGTTCTCGACCGCTCCGGCGTACCTGCGGGATCTCTTCGGGACGTACCAGGTCGGCGCGATCCACGGGCGGCTGCTGACCGCGTGGTCCGCGGCCGGGATCGCGGGTCCGCTGATCATCAACGGATTCCTCGACCACGAGGGCAAACCGGGCACGCTGACCGCGTCGGCGTACCGGCCGGCACTGTTCACGATGGTCGGCGTGCTGGCGGTCGGCTTCGTCGCGAACCTGCTGATCCGCTCGGTGGCCGAGCGGTACCACGAGAAGGCCGAGACGACCGCGGAGGCGACATCATGAACCAGACCCCACGCCTGGTGATCTCCTGGCTGCTGGTCGCCGTCCTCCTCGGGTACGGCGTCATCGAGACCCTGATCACCGCAGTCAAGATCTTCACCAACTAGAGCGAAAACGATCAAGTAGCCCGACCGCAGGCGGCGGCACTATGGGTCGTATGACCACAGACGTGTTCGCCGCCTTCGTCGACGTACTGGCCGATGCGCTGGACGAGCACGAGGCGACGGCAGCCGAACTGGCGGCCCGGGTGCGGCTCTCGCGGTCGCACCTGGACCGGATGGTCGCGGCGGCCGCGGGCGAGCGGCCAGGGCAGTTGCGGCGACGGATCCTGCTCGAACGCGCGGCGTACCGGATGCTGACCGGGAGCGGGAACCTCCTGGACGTCGCGCTCGACGCCGGGTACTCCTCGCACGAGGCGTTCACCCGGGCCTTCGGCCGCGCGTACGGCGTACCGCCCGCCGAGTGGCGCGGGCGGCCGGACCGGATTCGCCTGGACGCGCCCAGTGGCATCCACTTCCACCCGCCGAACGGCTTGCGGGTACCGGCCAGGGACGAGGTGAGTTCGATGGATCTGATCCGCTCGATGGTTGACCACCACGTGTGGCTGCTCGGCCAGATGTTGCAGCAGGCAACCCGGCTGCGCGACGATCAGCTCGACCGTCCGATCGAGATCTCGGTCGAGGGTATCGACGCGGACCCGACGCTGCGCTCGCTGCTGTCCCGGCTCGTCGGGCAGCTCGGGATGTGGCACGCGAACCTCGCCGGGCAGGAGTACGACTTCGCCGTCGAGCAGGGCGAGAGCGTGCAGAGCATGCGCCGCCGGCTGGACGAGGTCGGTCCGGCGTTCGCGGGTGAGGTCGGCGAGCTGTGTACGTCGAACCGGCTCGACGAGCTGATCGTGTGCCCGGGTGAGAACGTCGAGGTCTACACGGCCGGCGCGATGATCGCGCATGTGCTGACGTTCGCGTCGTACCGGCGGACGCTCGTCGCGGGGGCACTGCACGACGCGGGCTGCGACGACCTGGACAGCGGGGATCCGATCCGCTGGATCAGCTGATGTCCGCGCAACTGATCGCGGTGAACATCGTCCATGAGCTGATCCGCGGGCCGTCGCGCTGGACGGCGATCGACAAGCGGCCGGTTCGTGGCGCCGTCGAGGTCGGTGAGCTGGGACTGACCGGGGACCGGCAGTGCGACACGCGGTACCACGGCGGTCCGGACAAGGCGCTCTACGCGTACGCCGCCGAGGACGCGGAGTGGTGGGCCAACGAGCTGGGGCGGGAGATCCCGCCGGGATTGTTCGGCGAGAACCTGACGACCCGCGGGCTGGACATCACCGGGGCACTGATCGGCGAACGCTGGCGGATCGGCGGCCCGAAGCACGGCATCCTCGTCGAGGTCCGCGCACCCCGCGACCCGTGCGGCAACCTGTCCGGCCGGATGGGGATCCACCGCTTCCACCACCGCTTCGCGCGCACCGGCCGCGTCGGCGCCTATCTGAAGGTGCTGGAAACCGGTTCGGTCCGAGCCGGCAACCGCATCACTGTCGTCCACCGCCCGGCCGAAGCGCCCAGCATCGGCAGCAGCTCACGCAGAGCGTAGGTGCGTCACGTCGCCTGCTGCCAACGGTCGTGGGCCTTCGGCGGTGTCGACAATCAGACGACCGTCGTCGGCCAGGTCGCGGGCGGTCCCTTCGAGGAAGGTGCCATCGGGGAGTTCCACCCGTACGGCCCGGCCGAGCGTCGCGGACAGCTCGCGGTACTCGGGCAGCACGACAGCAGGATCGCCGTTCGCGTCGACCCACGACTGATAACGCGCGGCGAGCTCACGCAGTACGGCTGCCATGACCGTGACCCGATCAGTGGTGACCGCCTGTTCCAGGGCGAGTGACGTCGCGGCCTCGTGCGGTTTCTCATCCGACCGCAGCGTGACGTTGAGCCCCATGCCGACCACCACGGCCGGTCCCTCGATGCGTTCCAGCAGGATGCCTGCGAGCTTGCGGTCCTCGACCAGTACGTCGTTGGGCCACTTCACCTTTGCAGGCACCTCAGCAACCTGCCGTACGGCTGCCGCAACCGCGAGAGGTACCAGCAAGCCCAGCCAGGGCCACCGTGCCGCGTCAACACTTGTTGGGCGCAGCAGTGCTGACATAAGCACGGCAGAGCGTGGCGGTGTGGTCCAAGTACGTCCTAACCGCCCACGCCCCGAGGACTGGTGCTCGGCCGCGATGACCAAGCCCTCCGGCTGACCAGCTGCGGCCGCAGCTGCCACATCGGCGTTCGTCGACGGCGTGTCTTCCACAACGTCGATCTGCGTCCACAACGAACCGGGACGCACCAGCCGCCCCCGCAGGAACTTCTCGTCCAGCGGGGGCCGCTCCAGGTCGCTGAATCTCATCCGGTGTTCTGCAGACCCGCAGCAACGCCGGAAACGGTCAGCAGCAACAGCCGGCGAGTGCGGACGATCTGCTCCTCGTTGAGCGAGTCATCGGTACGCAGTGTGCGCAGCGCCCGCAGCTGCAGGTAGCTGAGCGCATCGACGTACGGGTTGCGCAGCTCAACCGCACGGCCGAGCACACGGCGCCCCTGCAGCAGGCGTTCCTGGTCGAGCACCTTGAGCACCCACTCGGTGGTGAGCTCGTGCTCGTTCATCATCTGCTCGGTCAGCTCGGACCGGTCGCCCAGCTCCAGGTACCGGCCGAGGATGCGCCGGTCCGTCTTGGCCAGCGACATCTCGGCGTTCTCGAGCATCACCTGGAACAGCGGCCAGTTCTGGTTCGCGTCCCGCAGCAGGTCGACGTCGCCGACCGCGGCCAGCGCCGTACCGAGGCCGTACCAGCCGGGGGCGTTCACCCGGGCCTGCGACCAGGCGAAGACCCACGGGATGGCCCGCAGGTCCTCCAGCGACGACACCGCGACACCACGCCGGGCCGGCCGCGAACCGAGCGGCAGCTGGCCGAGCTCCTCCAGCGGGGTCACGGTACTGAACCACTCCGCGAAGCCGTCCGCCTTCACCAGCCGGTGGTACGCGGTCCGGGACGCCTCGTCGAGCGTCTTCTCCATGACAGCGAACCGGTCGGCCGCCAGGTGCGCCCGCTCCTCGATGGACGGCGTCGACGCCAGCAGGGTCGCCGCGGTCACCTGCTCGATGTGCCGCTGGGCGATCGCCGCGTTGCCGTACCGGGCCGGGATCGCCTCGCCCTGCTCGGTCAGCTTGAACCGCCCCGCGACCGAACCGGGGGCCTGCGCCAGCACGGCGCGGTTGGCCGGGCCACCGCCCCGCCCGAGCGCACCACCGCGGCCGTGGAACAGCGTCAGCCGGATCGCGTTCCGCTGCGCCCACGCGGTGATCCGCGCCTGCGCGTCGTACAGGGCGAGCGTCGCCGACACCGGGCCGACGTCCTTCGCGGAGTCGGAGTAGCCGAGCATGACCTCGAAGCGCCGGTCGTTCGCGGTCAGGCGGTGCCGGACCCGGGTGAGCTGAATCGCGTTGTCCAGCACCTCGACCG
>DASSDE010000057.1:0-11187 GCA_035697365.1 Kribbella sp.
GCCGACCGCCTGGGCGCTGGAGCTGAACCAGGGCCTGGTCGACGAGTGCGAGCTGGTCGAGGCGAGCATCGTCGGCGGCGACACGGTGCAGTCGGACAAGATCGTCGTGTCGGTGACCGCCTTCGGCTCGCTCGACGGGAGACAGCCGGTGCTGCGGTCCGGCGCCCGCCCGGGGGACGAGGTCGCGTACGTCGGCCGGCTCGGCTGGGCCGAAGCGGGATGGGCGGTGCTCGCCCGCGGATTCCGCTCGCCCCGGGCCGTGGTCGAGGCACACCGGCGCCCACAACCCCCGTACGCCGAGGGTCCGCGGGCCGCGCTCAGCGGAGCGTCGTCGTTGTGCGATGTCAGCGACGGGCTGCTGTCCGACCTCGGGCACATCGCCGCGGCGAGCGAGGTGATCATCGACGTGCACACGAAGGGTCTGACCGTGCCGGAGCCGCTGCAGGCAGTGGCGGCCGCGACCGGAGTGGACGCGCTGAAGTTCGTACTGACCGGTGGCGAGGACCACGCGCTGGTCGGGACCTTCGAGCCGGCCGACGTGCCCGAGGGCTGGACCGTGATCGGGTCGGTTGCTGAGGGCAACGAGGAACGACCGGCCGGGACCGTGACCGTGGACGGCGCGCCGTATGCTGCGGAGACCGGCCACGCCCACTTCAGGAGTTGAGATGCGCCCGCCCAGAGTGCTGACGATCGCGGGATCCGATTCCGGCGGTGGAGCCGGGATCCAGGCGGATCTGAAGGCGATGCTCGCCAACGGTGTGCACGGCATGAGCGTGCTGACCGCGATCACCGCGCAGAACAGCGTCGGTGTCCAGGGGGCGTGGGAGCTGCCCGAGGAGCAGGTTCGCGCCCAGTTCCGCAGTGTGGTCGACGACATCGGCGTGGACGCCGTGAAGACCGGCATGCTGGCGTCCGCCTCGATGGTGCGGCTCGTGGCGTCGCTGCTGCGCACGCTGCCGCCGGAGGTGCCCGTCGTGGTCGACCCGGTCTCGGTGTCCAAGCACGGCGACGCGCTCCTCGCAGCGGACGCCATGGACGCCGTACGCGCCGAGATCGTGCCGCTGGCCACTGTCCTCACACCGAACCTCACTGAGCTCGGCCCGGTCTCCGGCATCGAGTTGGAGACCGTGGAGGACCGGGAGCTCGCTGCGAAGGCGCTGCTGGCCGCAGGCGCGACCTGGGTGCTCGTCAAGGGCGGCCACGACGTCGGTACGTATTCGATCGACGTGCTGCACGGTCAAGGAACGCGGCGTGCGTACAGCGCATCCCGTGCCGACAACAGGCACACGCACGGCACCGGGTGCACGCTGGCCAGCACCATCGCGTCGTACCTTGCTCGTGGGCACGACGTACCGAGTGCTGTCGGCGCGGCCAAGGAGTATGTGACCGGAGCGATCGCAGCCGGCTTCGCCCTGGGCGATGGCATCGGCCCGGTCGACCATGCGTGGAGATTTCGAGGGAGCGCGAGTTGAGCAAGCAGCAGCCCCCGGTCGACGGGTACTGCGAGCAGTGCGGTTTCAACTACGACACCGGTGGCCGGCAGGGCACGGTGACGTTGTTGATCCGGCAGGCGGCGGACTGCGCGATGGCGCTGACCAAGGCCGCCGCTGGTCCGGACGTGAGCGTGGTGCGGCTGCGGCCGGAACCGGACGTGTGGTCGGCGATCGAGTACGCGTGCCATGTGCGCGACGTACTCGAGGTGCAACGGCTGCGGATCGCTCAGTGCCTTGCTGAGGACAGGCCCGTGTACGCGCCGATGGACCGGACCGGGCGGGTGAAGCAGCAGAAGTACGAGGACCAGGACCCGATGGAGGTCGCGGCCGCGCTGATGCGGCTGGCGCGGGAGTTCGGGGCGGCGGCGCGGGTGCTGCAGCCGCAGCAACTGGGGAAGCTCGGGCTGTACAACTACCCGGTGCGGGCGCCGCGGACGCTGGGCTGGATCATCCGCCACACGGCGCACGAGATCCAGCATCACCGGCACGACATCCTCGAGATCCTGGCGAAGGTCGAGCCCCCGATCGTGCCGAAGCCCAAACCGGAGCCCGCGGACGACGCCACCGAAGACGCGACTCAAGACGCGACTCAAGACGCGACCGAAGACGCGACCGGCGAGTCGACTGACGCTGCGACCGAAGACCTGACCGAGGAAGTGCGCGTCGCCGATTAGCGTTGGGCGACCCAGGCGGCGATGGACGGCTCGCTGGTCAGCTGGTCGAGCGCCAGTGCCGCCGCTCCCCGCAGCGGCCCGTCCGGCTGGTGGGTGGCGGCGAGCACGGGCGGGGGAGAACCGCGGTGGAACGCCATCAGCCCACTCTCGTACGCCGTCCTGAACGTGTCCTCCGCCGTCGCCCGCAGCGGAATCGCCAGCCCCCCGATCGTGACCACATCCGGGTCATGCGCGTTGACGAGACCTGCGATGCCGTAGCCCAGCGCAGTAACCACTCTGAGGACTGCTGCGCGAGCAGGGCGATCGGTGCGCCGCAGCACCTCCTCCGCGTACGCAACGGGGTCGTCCGGCGTCGGCTGCTTCAGGTGCCGCGCCAGCGCGCGTCCGTCGATCTCCAGGTCCCAGCAGCCGCGGGCGCCACACGGACAGGTCCGGGAGCGGTCGCCGAACGGCATGTGCCCGTACTCACCACCCGCACCGGACACGCCCTGTGCCGGTACACCATCGATGAGCAGTGTCCCGCCGATACCGACCTCGATGATCAGATGCACCGCCGTACCAGCTCCTGCTGCTGCACCGGTACGTGCCTCTGCCACGCCGCTGAGTGTTGCGTCGTTGCCGGCCAGCAGTGGTACGTCAACGTTCGCCGTGACCTGTGCGAGGTCCAGCTCGGCCCACTCCAGCGTTGGAGCCTGCATGAGGTGGTTGTCGCGGACAGTGCCCGGTACGGCGAGGCTCACCAGCTGCAGGCGTTCGCCGTACTGCTGGTGTGCCTGCTCGACCTCACGCCGCAGGTTGTTCAGAACCACCTGTGCGCGCCGACTCCGGTGCCGCTTGTACTGCGGGTGCTGTAGCGACCCGTCCAGCGCTACGACAGCACTGCGCCAGCTGCTCTGCCGCAGGTCGAGTGCCAGCAACACGGGACCCTGTGGGTGCGCCCGCAGTACGGTGGTCGGACGCCCGCGGCCCTGGCTGGGTGCGGGGGCCTCCGTCAGAAGGTGTACGTCGCGTAGCCGGGCAGTCACCTCGGTGGCCGAACCCGTGCTCAGCCGGAGCGTGCGCGCGACCGCGGCCCGGGTGATGCCTGGGTGACGGGCCACCTGGGTCAGGACGTCCGAAGCCGTCTGCCATTGTCCCCGGCGCACTGGAGTCATCGCTGCCTTTCGCCTTATGCTCGGAGAGCGAGTTTATTTGACTGGAGGGGTCATGGGCATCCGCAACATCCACGACATCAGGGCAGTGCTGTTCGACATGGACGGCACCCTTGTCGATTCCGACGCCGTCGTGGACCGGAGCTGGGGCCGCTGGGCGACCGAGTACGGTCTGTCGCCGGCCGAGGTGCTTGCGGTCGCGCACGGGAACCCGGCCGCGGCGACGATCGCGCACTTCCTGCCGGAACTGTCGGCGCAGGAGCAGGCCGTGGCGTGGACGCGGGTGTTCGACCTGGAGGTCGGCGATGTCGAGGGCGTGGTGGCGAAGCCGGGTGCGGTGGAGCTGATCGCGACGCTCGACCGGCTTGGGATGCCGTGGGCGGTTTACACCAGCGCACCGGCGCAGTTGGCGAAGGTGCGGCTGAGCGCGGCGGGGATTGCTCCTTCGGTGCTGGTCACGGTTGACGACGTCAGCCGGGGGAAGCCGGATCCGGAGGGGTATGTGCGGGCGGCGGAGCTGCTCGGCGTACCGGTGACGGAGTGTCTGGTGGTCGAGGACACGGTGGTCGGCCTGTCGGCCGGGAAGGCCTCGGGGGCGTTGACGGCCGGGCTCAAGGGCGTACCCGCTGACATCGAACTCCCCGATCTCCACCACCTCGACAACCTCCTCCAAACCCGAGAATGAGGCGACGCCAGATGACGGGGTGCGGGCGGGCGGCGCGGCTCGGGCCGGCGCAACTGGAGGCGGGGCGCGGGACGCCGCTGCTCGGGGCGTCCGGGGGCGGGGTTGTGCGGTGTTGGACACGGAGCCTGGGATGACGATGGCTGCGGCGGAGGTCGGCCGTCGGGCCGATGAGGTGCGGATCGGGATCGCGTTGTCGGCGATGGGGTTCGTGCTGGCCGGGCTCGGGGCGTGTGTTGCGATCCTCGCGCGCGACCTGGACGAGCCGACCGGCCGGTTGGCCCTGCTGTCGTCCGGGTTCGCGGTCGGGCTGCTGATCGTCGCGGTGATCGGCCCGCGGATGCTCCGGCGCTGGGCGATGCCGACCGTCCTCGCGCTCGGATCGGTCCTCTGTGCCGTCGGTGCGGTGCTGATCGCGGTTGCTCCTGCGTACGTCGTCGCGATCGCCGGCGGCCTGTTCGTCGGGCTCGGCGGAGCGCTACTGGTCCTCGTCGCGCCGCTGATGCTGAACGGTCCCACTGCAGCGTCTCGGCTCAGTCGCGTGAATGCGGTCGCCAGCGGCACCGGCATCCTCGCGCCGCTCGCGATCGGCACCCTGGACGGCCTGGGTCCCAGCGGTCGCCTGGCGATGATCGCCGCCGCCCCACCCCTGATTCTGCTGGCAGTCCTCACCCGCCAACGAACGACACCGCCCGCCGACCCCACTCCCCGAACGAGCGCATCCCCCGCCGACCGCGCCCCTCGGCAACCATCTGACTCTGTGCAAGAGCAGGAGGTTGTGGCGGTGCTGATCGATTCGGCTCCGGCTGTGGGGCTGGGGCGGAAGTGGCGGCGGGTAGGCCGACGGGTTGTGATGGATGTGGGGGTCGGCTGGCTGCGGGTGGTGCTCGCGGTATCGGTGGAATTCTGTTTCGTCGTGTGGGCGGTGGCGCGGCTGATCGCGACCGGACTGCCGACGCCGACAGCTGCGCTGCTCGGGAGCGCCTTCCCGATCGGCATGGCAGTCGGCCGTGCGATCGGGCCGATCCAGCTCCGCAACTGGTCCCCGATCTACCCGTCCAGCCTGCTGGCCGCCTGTGGAACGCTCCTCGTCAGCCTGTTCGACGTCCCCGCCGTCGTCGCCCTCGGCCTGGTCGTAGCGGGCCTCGGCGTGGCACCGCTCTACCCAGTGACGCTCGCCTCCCTCGTCGCGACCCCCGGCCTCAGCTCGGCCCGCCTCGCCGCGGTCGGTGCGCTCGCCTCCGGTACGGCCATTCTCATCGCGCCCGCGATCCTCGCCGTACTGGCGCGGGTCCTGGACCTGCGAACGGCGTACCTGATCACCCTCCCGCTGCTCGCCGTCCTTTTCCTGCTCAGCCGTCGATCTGCCCGTACCGCGTTCGTGTAGGGGATGAACACACCCCCGAGCGAACGAGGTGCCAGCCATGAAGCTCCTGATCGACAACCTGGGCATGCCCGAATCCGCCCGCCGGCACGACGGCCGGCTGTGGTTCTGCAACTGGATCGAGCAGCGGGTCTTCGCGGTCGGCGCTGACGGTACGGCGGAGTACTTCGACGTACCGGTCGAGAATCTGATGGGCTGGTCCATCGACTGGACCCCGGACGGCCGCCTGCTGACCACGGGCGACAAACTGCGCCGGTACGAGCCGGACGGATCGATCACCGTGCTGGCGGACCAAGGCGCGAACGAGGTGGTGGTGGATGCCCACGGCAACATCTACCTGGACGGCGCGGACTTCAACTTCTCCGGGGGCGAGGAGCCGAAACCCGGCTGGATCAAGCTGGTCACGCCGGACGGCACGGTGCGCGAGGTCGCGGACGACATCCAGTTCCCGAACGGCATGGTGCTGACGCCGGACGGCCGCACGCTGGTGATCGCGGAGTCGTTCGCGGGGCGGCTGACCGCGTTCGACGTACAGCCCGACGGCGGCCTGACGAACCGGCGCGTGTTCGCCGAGAACCTCGGCCCGGACGGCATCGTTCTGGACGCCGAGGGCGCGATCTGGGTCCAGACCGGCGGCGAGAGCGTGGTCCGGGTCGCCGACGGCGGCGAGATCCTGCAGACCGTCGACCTGCCTGAGAACCGGGCCCCGTTCGCGCTGACGCTGGTCGACTTCGACGGCCCGACGCTCTGCATCCTCACGTCGGAGTGGCGGATGCACGACTCGATCGCGAACAACCTCGACCGGCGCCGGAACGGCCCGCGCACCGGCCAGATCCACACGCTGCCCGTCGCTGTACCGGCTGCCGCTCGTTAACATCATCCGCATGGAGTGCTTCGCAGCCGGGCGCACCCGGCGCTGATCCCGGCCCGCCGCTCGACCAGGCGACGGGCCGGTCACGCCTGCCCGATTCGCACTCACGAGAGGCACCCTCCATGCATTTCGAAGGCCACATCCGTTCGTACGCCGACGCCGACCTCACGCCGCTGATCGACCTGACGATCGACACCTTCGGCCCGTTCTACGAGAACTCGTTCCGCCCGCTGGTCGGCGACCTGATCTTCGCCCGCCAGCACGGCGACTGGCGCGGCGACTACCGCCGGCAGGTCCCCACGCTGCACAACCCGGACGCCCACAAGTACGTCGCCGTTGCCGAGCAGGACGGCGTACTGACCGGGTACGTCGCCTGGCACGTCGACGAGACCCGTCGGCAGGCCACGGTCGAGATCCTTGCGGTCGCCCGCGAGCACCGCCGTTCGAACACAGCAACCCTGCTCTGCGAGCACGCGTTCACGGCGATGCGGGACGAAGGTGCGCAGTACGTCGAGATCGGCACCGGCGGAGACGACTTCCACGCCCCGGCGCGGGCGTTCTACGAGAGCCTCGGCTGCGTGAAGCTGCCGGTGGCGGTCTACTTCAAGCAGCTATAGCGGCAGGTCGTACCGGCGTAGCAGCTCGATCAGGGCTGGTACGCCGGACGACAGGTCGTACAGCTCCGCCTGCAGGCCGACGCTCCGCGCGCCGTCCACGTTGGCCTGGTTGTCGTCGATGAAGAGTACGTCGGACGCGGGCAGGTCGAGCGCGCCGAGGATGGCCCGGAAGTACGCCGGGTCCGGCTTCGCGAGGCCGAGGTCGCAGGAGTAGAACGTCCGGTCGAACCACGTGCCGTACCCGCGCTCGTCCTGCATGACCGCCCGCCGGAACGCGTGCTGGTTGGTCGCCAGATGACACCCGACGCCGGCCGCGCGGAGTGTCTGGATCAGCTCGACCACTGCGGGTTCCGCGGCGAACCACGTCCACGGCTCGAGCGCCTCCTCGAGCGGGGCCGTCGAGTTCCACCGGCGCAGTACGTCGGCCAGCGCGTCGGTGAAGTCGACCTTCCCGACCAACGCCGGCCGCTCCGCCGCCATCAGTTCGGCCACGAACGCGTCCCCGTCGGCCGGCACCAGCCCGGTCAACCGGCCCCACCAGTCGCGCGTGGGCCGCTGGAGGACTCCGTCGGCATCGAAGAGGACAGCGCGTGCGCTCATGGGTTCATCTTGTCATCAGGACCTTGACCGGTTCAGTCGGTATGCGCTTACCTATGGCTACGTAAACATATGTGGACACCTTCCGGCGAAATCCAACAGAAAGCGCCAGGTGAGGCTATGACACTGGGCAGAAGGCAGTTCCTCGCGGCCGGCACCGCCCTCGCCGCCGCGAGTCTCACCGGCTGCGGATCCCGCAGCTCACTGGGCGGAAAGAACGAGCTCAGCATGTGGACCTGGGTCGGATCGGTGAACGACGACCTGATCGGCCAGGCGGAGAAGACGATCCCCGGGTACGACGCCATGAAGCTCTCGATGACCCGAATCGGCTCGAACTACAAGACGAAGGTCCTGACCGCGCTGGCCGGCAAGTCCCTGGTCCCGGACATCGTCGCGATCAACGACGACGTCGCGACCTACTTCCCGAACGCCGACCAGTTCCACGACCTCTACGAGCTCGGCGCCAAGGAGCTGGAGAAGGACTTCCTGCCCTGGAAGTGGAAATGGGGTGTCACGCCGGAGGGCAAGATGATGGCCTATCCGATGGACACCGGCCCTACCGCGCTGTTCTACCGGTCCGATATCTTCACCAAGGCCGGCATCGACATCGATCCCGCCGCGGTGGCCGAGCTCGCACCGGACTGGGACGCCTACATCCAGCTCGGCAAGAAGCTCAAGCAGGCCGTCCCCGGCTCGGCGATCACGAACAACATCAAGAGCGTCTACGACTACCGGATGGCCCAGCAGTCGAAGCGCTACATGACGTCCGACGGCCAGTTCATCGGCAACCAGGACCATGTCCGGGAAGCCTTCGACCTCGCGGTCCGCGTGGTCAAGGAGGGACTGTCGGCGAACGCGCAGAACGGCTCCACCGACGAGGACGCGGTCGTCACCAACGGCAAACTTGTCGCCTTCAGCGCTGCGGTCTGGTGGGCGCAGCTCGGGCCAAAGAACGCCGCTCCGAAGACCAAGGGCCTCTGGCGGGTGACCGCACAGCCCGGCGGCCCCGGCAACAAGGGCGGGTCGTTCCTCGGAATCACCAAGTACTGCAAGGATCCGAAGGCTGCCTTCGCCTTCATCAGCTGGCTGGAGTCGGCGAAGAACCAGGCCCAGGCCTTCCTCGACCCGGTGCTGTTCCCGTCGACGCCGGCCAGCTACACCGACTCCCGGCTGAGCGCGCCCGACCCGTTCTTCGGCGGGCAGAAGATCGTGGACGTGTTCGCCGACTCCGCGAAGAAGTACCCCGGCGCCTTCTTCTCGCCGTACGACTCGCTGATCGACACACCGCTCGGCAACGAGCTGGTGAACGTCGAGACGGCCGGCAAGAACCCGGACCGGGCCTGGTCCGACGCCCAGCACCAGATCGAGCGCGAACTGACCCGGGCGGGGGCGATCTGAGATGGCCGTCACGAGCAAGGCCGTCCCGGCCTCCGGAGGCGCTCTCGCCACGAGCGCCGCGTCCGCCGACAAGCCGCCGAACAAGTACCGCCAGGCGTTCCCGCAGTACGCCGCGGTGGCGCCGTTCTTCATCCTGTTCGCGATCTTCGGCGCGTTCCCGGTGCTGTTCTCGATCTGGATCTCGTTCCACTCCTGGGACGGCATCGGCCAGATGAAATGGGTCGGGCTGGAGGAGTACAGCTATCTGCTCTCCGACCCGGTGTTCTGGAAGGCGATCGGCAACACGCTGATCATCTGGGTGCTGTCGACGGTGCCGATGCTGCTGCTCGCCCTGGTGATCGCGAACGCGCTGCACAACGCGACCCGGTTCCGCAGCTTCTACCGGATCGCCTACTTCATCCCGAACGTCACCTCGGTGGTCGCCGTCACCTTGGTGTTCGGCTCGATCTTCAGCAACAACTTCGGTCTGCTGAACGCGTTCCTGTCCTCGATCGGGGTCGGCAAGATCGACTGGCTGACGCAGCCGTGGGGGATCAAGATCGCGATCGCCACCGTCGTCACCTGGCGCTGGGTCGGCTACAACGCGATCATCTACCTGGCCGGTCTGCAGGCGATCTCGGCGGACGTGTACGAGGCCGCGAAGGTGGACGGTGCGTCGCCGCGGCAGACGTTCTGGCGGATCACCGTACCGATGATGCGGCCGGTCATCTTGTTCACCGCGGTCACCTCGACGATCGGCGGGTTGCAGATCTTCACCGAGTCCCGGGTGCTGTTCGGGGACACCAGCAGCATCGGCGGACCCGGTGACGCCGGCCTGACGATCGTCTCGTACCTGTACCAGAGCGCGTTCATCAAGAACCAGTTCGGGTACGGCGCTGCCATCGGCTGGGCGTTGTTCATCCTGATCGTGCTGTTCAGCATCGTGAACTGGCGGCTGATCGGCGGCACCGACGACGAACGCCTGACCCGACGCGCCGCTCGGCGGGTGGAACGCCGGATCGCAGCACAGAATGCCAAGAAGACGGCTGGACAGAGGGAGGCCGCAGATGTCGATTGAGCGCGTACGTACCGCCGTCGGTCACGTCGTGCTGATGCTCGGCGTGGTCGTCTCGCTGTTCCCGTTCTATTGGATGGTGGTGATGGCCTCCAACACCACCCCGGACATCTTCACGTACCCGCCGAAGCTGCTGATCGGCTCGCACCTGTTCGAGAACATGGGCAAGGTGCTGGACAACATCGACTTCTTCGGCTCGATGCTGCTCACGCTGATCGCGGCGCTCGGCGTCACGATCCTGGTGCTGTTCTTCGACTCGCTGGCGGCGTTCGCGTTCGCGAAGTACGAGTTCCCGGGCCGGAACCTGCTGTTCGGCCTGCTGCTCGCGACGTTCATGATCCCGACCCAGCTGTCGCTGGTGCCGCAGTTCGTGACGCTCGCACAGTTCGGCTGGATCGGGTCGCTGAAGGCCCTGATCATCCCGGGCGCGGCGAACGCGTTCGGCATCTTCTGGATGCGCCAGTACGCCAAGGGCGCGATCCCCGACGAGCTGATCTCGGCCGCCAAGGTCGACGGTGCCGGCTTCTTCCGGCAGTACCTGACCGTCGGCCTGCCGGTGCTCCGGCCCGGTCTGGCCTTCCTCGGCATCTTCACCTTCATCAACGTCTGGAACGACTACCTCTGGCCGTTGATCGTGATGACCGATCCGAACCGCCTCACCCTCCAGGTCGCCCTGGACCAGCTGAACGGCATCTACGGCACCGACTACTCGATGGTGATGGCCGGTGCGTTGATGAGTGTCATCCCCCTGATCGGCGTCTTCCTGATCGGCGCGCGCTCCTTCATCGCCGATCTCGCGGCGGGCGCCATGAAGTTCTGACCCTGAACCCACACACCAACCACGGGATTTCTTTTGACTGACCACAAGCTCCGCTGGGGCATCATCGGCACCGGCAACATCGCGTCCCGGTTCGCCAGTCAGGTGCCGACGTCGCCGACCAACGAGGTCGTCGCCGTCGGCAGCCGGTCGATCGAGTCGGCGAACACCTTCGCCGACAAGTGGGACATCGCCAACCGGTACGGCTCGTACGAGGACCTGCTCGCCGACGAGAGCGTCGAGGCGGTGTACATCGCCACGCCGCACCCGATGCACGTCGAGTGGGCGATCAAGACGGCCGAGGCCGGCAAGCACGTGCTCTGCGAGAAGCCGCTGGCGATCAACCGCGCGTGGGCCGAGGCGATGATCGAGGCCGCGGTCCGCAATGACGTCTTCCTGATGGAGGCGTACATGTACCGGTGCCTGCCGCAGACCAAGCTGATCACGCA